>NZ_JBEVTM010000001.1:0-241836 GCF_040884255.1 Olsenella sp. AGMB03486 | reverse complement strand
TATAAAAAAGAGCCTGTCATCTGACAGGCTCTCGGACAGTTCTGGCTCCCCGGGTAGGGTTCGAACCTACGACACACTGATTAACAGTCAGTTGCGCTACCACTGCGCCACCGGGGAATGTGTTGCTCTCAAAGCGCACTAGCTAGTATACGGAAAGCTCGTTTCAATGCAAGCGTGCATTTCGAAGAATCTGCCTCATGCAATGCTTCTGCAACATTCTGCACACGCGCTCTCCGCATTTTTGTGGCTACTCCGCAAAATTCCTCCAGGCAAGGCTCACCGAACCGACGCCGAGATGAAGCGAGACAACTGGTCCTCCATCACGCACATGGATCGTCGTCTCAGGAAGCTCGCGCCTCACCTCATGCACAAGCTCTTCGACCGCCTCATGCGCCTCGCCGTATCCTGTGACGGTCACGGAGTTCTTCCGTGCTTCTTCCGGAATCTCGGCTATGAGGGCACGGGCTGTGCCGCGCATGCCGTGGGCGACGCAGACATCCTTGATGCCGCCCTCCTGGAGCTCCATGACAAGGAAGCGGTCAAGGTTCGAAGGGACGGCGCGCCTTGTGGCACCGAGACGCCCCGACTTCCTGAGAACCTCGAGATCCGGCACTGTGAAATCGATGCCCTGACGTGCACGCTCCGCTTCGAGCTTCTCACCGACCGTCTCCAGGCCATAGCCCAGGCTCACGAGCTTGCGTGCCTGGCGTATGAGGAACTCGAGCCCGCCCGAAGTCGTCCAGGAGTCGACGATGCGCATGCGCTCCGGTGCCTCTCCTTCACGGATGAGCTGCTCACGTGCGTGCACAGCGCTCCTGTAGGTGCCAGAGAGCCTCGAAGAGATTGTGAGGCAGAGCACCGAGAAATCAGCATCGAGGAGGCGCCTGAATTCGTCAGCAAACTCGTCCTGGTAGACCGCTTCTGTCATGAGCAGCCTGCCATTCCGGAAGAGAGAGTCATAGTCGCCATTCTCGTTCCGGAAGGTCTCCGCATAGCGGAGACCGTCGACGTTGTAGTGCATGGGCACCACCGTGACGCCGAGCTCCTCTGCACGGGTACGCGAGAGTGTGCAGGAGGAATCGCAGACGATTGCAACCGGACGCTGTGGCAGATCGGCTCCGCCTGTCGTGAGGGCGCCCAGACCTGCCGTGAGCCCTGTGGTCTTCTCCATCAGCTGTCTCTCCTTCCGATGGCACGGTATTTCTCGTAGCGAGCATCGACAAGCTCGTCTTCCGTCATCCCTTCGAGCTCCTGCACCTGATCCGCAAGGCATTTCCTGAAGCGCTCTGAGAACTCTTCGGTGCCGAAGCCCTCGGCGTCGACGATACCGTCGATGATGCCCAGGTCCTTGAGGAAGGGCGCCGTGATGCCGAGAGCCTCGGCAGCATCGGGTGCGCGCTTCGCTGTCTTGAAGAGGATCGTCGAGCAGCCCTCAGGGCTCACGACCGAATAGACAGCATCAGAGAGCATGAGGACACGGTCTGAGACGGCAAGGCCCAAGGCACCGCCCGAGCCGCCCTCGCCCATGATGACGGTGATCTCAGGGGTCCTGAGAGCGCCCATTGCGACAAGGTTGTCTGCGATGGCGGCGCCCTGGCCGCGCTCTTCTGCCTCCATGCCTGGATAGGCACCGGACGTATCGACAAGGCAGATCACGGGGCGATGGAACTTCTCCGCTTCCTTCATGAGACGGAGCGCCTTGCGGTAGCCTTCGGGCTCAGGCGAGCCATAGTTTCTGGCCACCCGTTCCTTGATGCCGCGTCCGCGATCGGTTGCAATGACCGTGACAGGATTTCCATCGAGCGTGGCAAGGCCGGTCACGATGGCAGCATCGTCTCCGAACTCATGATCCCCGTGGAGCTCGATGAAGCCCTCGAAGGTCATGTCCATGATGGAGGGAACAGACGGCCTGTCGGCATTCCTCACGCGCTTCACAAGGTCGTAGGCAGAGGCATCTGCAGCAGCCGGCTTCTCGAGATGGTGCGGAAGCGGCCAGCGTGCCTCCTCGGGGAAGGCAGCCGCACACTTCGGTGCCTCGCGTGTGCCCCACGCCTCCTTGTCATGAAGCCAGAGCAGATAGCCGAGCGTGGAGGGAATCTCCTTGCGCTCGACGACCATGTCGCAGAAGCCATGAGCAAGGACGAACTCCGAGCGCTGGAAGCCCTGGGGCAGCTTCTTGTGCGTCGTCTGCTCGACGACACGCGGACCTGCGAAGGCGACGAGCGCGTCAGGCTCTGCAATCGTGATGTCTGCCTCCATTGCGAAGGAAGCCGTGACGCCGCCCGAGGTGGGATCGGTAAGGACACAGATATAGAGGAGGCCCGCTGCACTGTGCCGGCGTACAGCATTCGAGACCTTGGCCATCTGCATGAGGGAGGTGAGGCCCTCCTGCATGCGGGCACCGCCCGATACCGTGAAGCCGACAACAGGCAGGCCTTCCTCTGTCGCCCGCTCGAAGCAGCGGCAGATCTTCTCGCCGACAGCAGCTCCCATGGAACCCATCATGAAGTCGCCGTTCATGATGAAGAGGGCACAGGGCTCGCCCTGGATCGTCGCCCTGCCGCAGATGACGGCCTCCTTCTCCCCGCCCGACTTCTGGCGTGCAGCGGCAAGCTTCTCTTTGTAGTCCGGGAAGGAGAGGATGTCCTTCGCCTCCATATCGGCGTCCCACTCTTCGAAGGAGCCTTGATCTGCCGTGAGGGCAAGCCTTCTCCTTGCGCCGATGCGCATGTGCTTGCCGCAGCGCGGGCACACATCGAGGTTCTGCTTCAGCACCCCGGCATCGATAGCATGACGGCAATGCGGGCAGCGCACGAGAATCGTGCGCTCCGGAATATCGATCGGCACTTCGGTGACGGGCCCTTCAAGCTCGTTCAGAGACTTCTGGCGTTCACTCATAGAGGTGCTCCATCAGATTTGTATGGTAGTTGCCCGACAGGAATTCGGGATTGCCGAGGATATCGAGCTGAAGATCGGCATTGTAGCTGACGCCCTCGATCACAAGCTCTCCCAGAGCAGAACGCATCTTGCGTATCGCCTCTTCGCGCGTCGGCGAATAGACGATGAGCTTGCCGAGGAGCGAGTCGTAGTAGGGCGGCACCGATGAGCCTACATAGAGGGCAGAGTCGAAGCGCACCCAGGGGCCATTCGGCGTGTGAAGCATCGTGATGTCTCCTGCAGACGGAAGGAAATCGGGCGTCTCGGCATTGATGCGACACTCGATTGCATGTCCCACGACGTTGATGTTCTCCTGCTTCCAGTTCGAGAGGTCTGCTCCTGCAGCGACACGGAGCTGCCACTTGACAAGGTCGATGCCCGTCACGAATTCCGTCACCGGATGCTCGACCTGGAGCCTCGTGTTCATCTCCATGAACCAGAACTCGCCGGCATCGCTGAAGAGGAACTCGATCGTTCCCAGCCCCTCGTAGCCGACCTTCTTTGCAAGATTGCGGGCACACTCGAACATGTGCTCGCGGATCTCAGACGTGAGCGCCGGACAGGGACTCGGGCTCTCTTCGAGGAGCTTCTGGTTCCTGCGCTGCACGGAGCACTCGCGTTCGCCAAGTGAGAACACGTTGCCGTGGCCATCTGCGAGGATCTGCACCTCGATATGGTGTGCCGGAGAGATGAACTTCTCCATGTAGCATTCGCCGTCGCCGAAGGCGCTCTGTGCCTCGGCATGTGCCTGCTCGAAGGCAGCGGGAGCATCTTCTGGCTTGAGCACCTTCCTGATGCCACGTCCGCCACCACCTGCACGTGCCTTCACAAGCACAGGGCAGCCGATGCGCCTGGCCTCCTCTTCTGCCTGCGCAGAAGACTCGAGCAGGTCGCAGCCCGGCACGATGGGAACGCCAGCCGATCTCGCTGTGCGGCGTGCCTGATCCTTGTCTCCCATGAGCTCCATGATCTCAGGCGAAGACCCGATGAAGACAAGGCCATGCTCGCGGCACTCGCGGGCAAATGAGGCATTCTCGGAGAGGAAGCCATAGCCTGGATGTATTGCCGAAGCACCCGACTCGAGCGCGACCGTGATGATCGCATTCGTGTTCAGATAGGACTCGGAGGCACGCGGGCCGCCGATGCAGTAGGCCTCGTCAGCAAGCGTCACATGGAGCGCCGTGGCATCGGCCGTCGAGTAGATGGCGACCGTCTTGACGCCCATCTCCTTGCAGGCGCGGATGATGCGGACGGCGACCTCTCCCCTGTTCGCGATCAGTATCTTCTCGAACATGGTCTATGCGTCCTTCTTCGGGACGAGCGCAAACGACATGTCAGCCACGCAGGCAACCGTGTCGCCGACCTTTGCCACGCCGTGGGCGAAGTGGAACATGCCATGGCTCCTCGTGAGCTCGCACTCGAGGGTCACGGTATCGCCCGGCCTCACCTGGTGCTTGAAACGCACCTTGTCGAGGCTCGTATAGAACGGCGTCGCCTGTTCCTTGTCGATGCCATCTGCCAGAAGGACGCAGCAGTTCTGCGCCAGCATCTCGCAGAGAATGACACCGGGAACGACCGGGTAGTCAGGGAAGTGCCCCTGGAGGAAGAACTCGTCGCCCTTGATCATGATATGTCCCACGGCCTTGCCATCCTGGACTTCGGCATCGTCCAGAAGCAGCATCGGCGGCCTGTGCGGCAGAATCTTCTCCAGCTCTGTCTTGTTCATGCCATCTCCCTAGTAGATCTTCATGAGGACCGAGCCGTACTCGACGAGCTCGCCGTCGGAGACCGTGATATCGATGACCTCGCCGTCGCAGTCAGCCGTGACTTCCTTCATTTCCTTCATGGCCTCGATGACGCAGAGGACATCGCCCTTCTTGACCTTCGAGCCGACCTGCACAAAAGGCTTGGCACCCGGTGCGGGAGCCGCATAGAAGACGCCGACCATGGGAGCCTTGACAGCGGTGACCTTCGACATGTCGAGCGGCTCCTCGCCTTCAGGCTCGGATGCATCCGCTGCAGGAAGCGGTGCTGCCTCAGATGCAGGGGCTACCTCTGCGGGTGCCGCAGCGGACGTCACCTCTGCGGGAGCCGCTCCTGCCATGACCGGTGCCGGGAAGGCTTCAGGACGCTCGAGCTCGATGGCAGAGTCGCCCTCTTCGATACGGACACGGGCAAGCCCGCGCTTCTGCATGAGCTCGGCTACCGCATCGATCCTCTTCGTTGTGGTATCCATGCCTTACGCCTCCTCATACTTCCTGAGCGCGATCACGGCATTGTGGCCGCCAAAGCCCAGCGAAGTCGAAAGCGCCCATGTGGCATCGAATTCCTGTGCCTTGTTCGGCGTGTAGTCGAGATCGCAGGCAGGATCCGGCGTCTTGTAGTTGATGGTCGGCGGGATGATGCCGTGCTCGAGCGCATACGCGCTTGCCATGGCCTCGACGGCGCCCGTGGCGCCGAGCATGTGGCCCGTCATCGACTTCGTGGACGAAATATGGGCAGCGTATGCTGCCTCCTCGCCGAGTGCCTGCTTGATGCCCTTCGTCTCGGAGGAGTCGTTGAGCTTCGTCGAGGTGCCATGGGCATTGATGTAGAGGCCCTCCTTGGGGTCGAGCCCTGCCTCAGCCACGGCCTCCTTGATGGCACGCGTGATGCCTGCGGCATCAGGATCGGGCGAGGTGATGTGGTAGGCATCGGCCGTATTGCCATAGCCTGCGACCTCGGCCACGATATGGGCGCCACGTGCCTTTGCATGCTCGAGCTCCTCGAGGACGAGCACGCAGGCGCCTTCGCCCATGACAAAGCCGTTGCGGTCTGCATCGAAAGGACGGCAGGCCGTCTCGGGATCGGGGTTCGTCGAGAGCGCGCGGGCGTTCATGAAGCCTGCGATGGAGACCGGCACGATTGCCGCTTCGGCACCGCCTGCAAGGATAGCGTCGGCTGCTCCTGCCTTGATGGCATGGAAAGCCTCGCCGATCGCGTTCGTCGACGTGGCGCAGGCCGTCACGACCGGAAGCGTCGGTCCCTTGGCATTCTGCCTGATCGAGACCTCGCCCGATGCCATGTTCGCGATGATCATCGGCACGAAGAACGGCGAGATCTTGCGCGGGCCGCCCTTGAGCATGCGCTCGACCTGCTCCTCGATGGTGCCGATGCCGCCGATGCCCGATCCGATATAGACGCCGAGGCGCTCAGGCTCGATGGCGCCTTCAGCATCGAGGCCGGAATCCTTCATGGCCTCGTCAGAGGCGACGAGCGCAAACTGCGTGAAGCGGTCGTGGTGCTTTGCCTCTGCCTTGCCGAGCACGGCTTCAGCGTCGAAGCCCTTGACCTCGGCTGCGACCTTGACGCGGAAATCCGCCGTATCGAAGGCCGTGATCTCGCCGATGCCGCTCTTGCCGGCAACCAAGGCATCCCAGCTCTCATGTGCAGTGAGACCGACGGGCGTGATAGCGCCGATGCCGGTAATGACAACTCTGCGGTTCATATTGTTCCTTCCTTTGCAGGAAGCTGCGCTACATGCACAGCCCGCCATCGATCCGGATAGTCTCTCCCGTCACATAGGATGCTGCATCCGATGCGAGGAAAGCGATCACCTGGGCAACCTCATCTGCTGTGCCGAGACGCTTGAGAGGAATCTGCGCCTCATAGCTGGCGCGCGTCGCCTCGGGCAGCTTCTCTGTCATCGCGGTCTCGATGAAGCCCGGTGCCACGGCATTGCACGTGACGCCCTTGCCGGCAAGCTCTCTTGCCACCGTCTTCGTGAGGCCGATGAGACCTGCCTTCGAGGCTGCATAGTTCGCCTGCCCGATATTGCCGGAAAGTCCCACGACCGATGCCACATTCACGATGCGGCCGCCCTTCTGGCGGACGAAGCCGCGCATGAGGGCACGAATCATGTGGAACGCACCCTTGAGGTTCACGTCGATCACGGCGTCGAAGTCCTCGTCCTTCATGCGGGCAAGGAGCGTATCGCGCGTGATGCCAGCGTCGTTCACGAGGGCCCAGACAGAGCCGAAGTCCTCCTGCACCTGCTTTGCGGTCGCATTCGCTTCGTCTGCATCGGCAACATTGCAGCGATATGCCTTCGCGGTCGCGCCCGCCTCCTTCAGGAGGCTGACGCATTCTTCAGCCGCTGCCTCGTTTCCGGCATAGACGATCGCGACGTCGTAGCCGCCTTTGGCAAGCTCCAGCGCCGTGGCGCGTCCGATGCCGCGCGAGCCTCCGGTCACAAGCGCGACACGGCGCGAAGCATCGCGCTCGAGCGTGCCCGTCTTTGCTTCTGCCATCAGATGAGCCCCTTTCCAGCCACGAGGACACGTGCCTCTTCGGCAGCCTCGGGTATCTCGACGCAGACGGCATCCACGCCTTCGAGCGTCCTCTTCACGAGACCTGTGAGCGTGTGTCCCGGCCCGACCTCGATGAACGTATCGATACCGGCATCCTGCATGGCATGGAGCTCAGCGGTCCACTTCACGGGATTCGAGACCTGCTCGGAGAGGAGCGCAGCGATCTCAGCCACATCCTCCGGATAGGTCTCCCCTGTCCTGTTTGCTAAGACAGGGAGCTTCGGCGCATGGACAGGATTCGTCTCGAGATAGGCGGCGAGCGCCTCGGTGGCCTCAGCCATGTAGGGGCTGTGGAAGGCTCCGGAGACGGCAACCTTCATGCTCCTGCCGCCTGCTGCCTTGACAAGGCCATCGAGCTTCTCGCAGGCCTCGGCAGAGCCTGCAACGACGGTCTGCTGCGGCGAGTTGTAGTTCACAGGCCATGCCTCGCCTGCCTCGTGGGCAAGCTCTTCCACCTTTGCGGCATCGAGCTTGAGGACAGCGCGCATGGCGCCAGGATGCTTGGCCGTGCAGTCTGCCATGGCCTGGGCGCGGACCTCGATGAGGCGCGTGCCCTCCTCGAGCGAGAAGGCGCCGGCAAAGGTCAGCGCTGCAACCTCGCCGAGCGAGTGCCCTGCCACCACATTCGGATGCACGCCAAGGTCCTCGAGCGCAGCTGCGGCCGCAAGGTCCGTTGCAAAGACGCAGGGCTGGGTGTTGATGGTCTGGCCAAGTTCCTCCTTCGTGCCTTCGAAGCACTGGGAGGCAGTGCCCGGACGCACCGCATCCACGCCATCGAAGACCTTCTTGGCAGCCTCAGAGGAATCGAAGAGGGCCTTGCCCATGCCGGGCTTCTGCGAGCCTTGGCCTGCAAACAGGAATGCTACGCCAGCCACTTCGTTGCCCCCTTAAGCGCCTCTTCGCAGCCCTGCATGAGATCGTCGACGATCTCTGCTGCAGACTGCTCCTTCTTCACCATGCCAGCAACTTCGCCGCACATGAAGGAGCCTTCTTCGTAGTTGCCGTCCTTGGCAGCCTTCCTGAGCGAGCCAGCGCCCATCTTGCCAAGCTCCTCAGCCGTGGCGCCCTCCTTCTCGGCACGCAGGAACTTCTGCGAGAACGGGGTCTTGAGGCAGCGCACGGCGCCATTGATGGAGCGGCCGGTCACGATCGTCGAGAGGTCATTGGCCTTGAGGACACGCTTCTTGTATTCGTCAGAAACCGTGCACTCGTTGGCCACGAGGAAGCGGGTGCCGACCTGGACACCGCAGGCGCCCAGCATGAAGGCGGCTGCCATCTGGCGGCCATCGGCGATGCCGCCGGCTGCGATGACCGGAATCTTCACGGCATCAACGACCTGCGGCACGAGTGCCATCGTCGAGACGTCGCCGACGTGTCCGCCGGACTCTCCGCCTTCGGCGACGATTGCGGAGGCGCCGACACGCTCGAGGAGACGTGCAAGCGCCACCGAGGAGACGACCGGTATGACCTTGATGCCGGCTGCCTGCCACGTCTTCATGTACTTGCTCGGATTGCCCGCGCCTGTCACGACGACAGGGACCTTCTCCTCAGCCACAACCTGGGCAACCTCGTCGGCGAAGGGGCTCTGCAGCATGATGTTGACGCCGAAGGGCTTTGCCGTGCGGATGCGGCAGTCGCGGATCTCGTTCCTGAGCCAGTCGGCATTGGCATTCATCGCGGAGATGATGCCGAGGCCTCCGGCATTCGATACGGCAGCGGCGAGGCTTGCATCAGCAATCCATGCCATGCCGCCCTGGAAGATCGGCTTCTCGATGCCTGTCAGGTCGCAGAGAGGAGTCTTGATCATACGCGTTTCATCCTTTCCTGCTGGGTACTCTTTAGAGCTGAGCCTCGACGAGGTCGACGAACTCCTGAATCGTCTGGGGGTTGGCCTCAGGGTCGATCTCAATGCCGAACTCGTCCTCGCATGCCATGACCGCCTCGACAGTGCTCATGGAATCGAGGCCGACCTCGGCGAGCTTCGTCTCGGGCTTGAGCTCGACGTCGTCGAGGCCCTCCTGGTCCTTGAGGATTGCGACGACGCGATCGAACGTTGACTCTGCCATGATGTTTCTCCTTCTCTTTCTGCGCCGAAGCGCGTATCTCATGCGCCGAAGGCGCCTGATAGCGATTATGCGTCCTGTTCCTTATTCCAGCGGATCAGGGTCGTGCCGATGTCGAGGCCGGCACCGAAGCCGCAGATGAGGACAAGCTCTCCTGCATGGAGGCTCCCCTCACGGGACATGCGGTCGAGCGCAAGCGGTATGCAGGCACTCGAGATGTTGCCGGTCTCCTGTATGGTATGGGCCATCTTGGAAGGGTCGATGCCGCACCTCTTGGCAACAGCATCGAGTATCCTCTCGTTGGCCTGATGGAAGACGAAATGGTCGATATCGGAAAGCGCAATGCCTGACTCGCCTTCGAGGGCCTTGAGCTCCTCCTCGATGCTCGAGACGGCAAAATGGAAGATCTTGCGTCCTTTCATGAGAAGCTTCGAAGGCTGGGCATCTTCGGTGCTGCCAAAGGGAGATGTGCCCTGAAGTCCTGGCACATCGAGCGAGGCAACATCGGGCTTTGTGACAAGATGGCTCCAGATAGGGCTCTTGCCTCCTGCCTCAACGACAGCAGCTGCCGCTCCATCTCCGAAGAGCACGCAGGTGCTGCGGTCCTCCCAGTCGAGAAGGCGGCTCATCTTCTCCGCAGAGACGACAAGCGCTCGTCTCGCACGTCCGCGGCAGAACCAGCCATCTGCCGTATCGAGCGCAAAGACGAATCCAGCACAGGCTGCCGAGACATCGAAGGCAGGGCAGCTGGCACCAAGGCGCTCGGCTATGGCACAGGCCTCTGCAGGCATCAGATGGTCGCCTGAGGTCGTGGAGCAGATGATGAGGTCGATGTCCTTCGCCTCTATGCCGGCATCGGCCAGAGCGTGCTCAGATGCCTCTGCGGCAAGGTCGTCGAGCGACTCGTCCGTGCAGACATAGCGTGTCTTGATGCCGGTGCGGGTGGAGATCCACTCGTCTGAGGTATCGAGGAACTCGGAAAGGTCGTCGTTCGTGACCTTCCTTTTCGGAAGTGCCGATCCGGTGCCGACAATCGTGAATGCCACGCTAGCTCCTTCCTGCAAAAGGCGCCCGCGCGACTGCCTGCACGGCAGCGCGTTCAGCTTCTGTATAGGCATGTTCGAGACGGCTGATGCCCTGCAGAAGCACACGGCGCTCCTCTGTGGACTGGCCACGGGAAATCTCGGCTGCCATCTTTCGGTTGAATATTGCATGGATACGGTAGACGCATTCTCCCTTGCGGGTCAGCGTCACATCGATGCGGCGCGCATCGTCTGCACTCCGCTTCCTCGCGATATAGCCCTTCGCTTCGAGCCTCTTCACGATAGCGGTCGCGGAGGGACGCTTGATGCCGAGAGCGTCTGCAATCTCGGACATGCTGAGAGCCCGGCGAGCGACGAGCATGGCCTTGCCGACCGTCGAGAGCAGGTTCAGCTCGGAGTTCGTGAGGTCCATCCCATGGGAACGGTAGACGCAGTCCTCGAGGCGGATGATGGCCTCGAACGTGCTGCTCAGAAGGCGTGATATCTCGCTGATGAAGGCGGAATCGTCATCCACGTCGATAATCGGCGCTTCTGTCTCAGGATGCTCTGCGGGCTGTTCCACGTCTGTCTCTCCTCCTGGTTGCACATCTGCGATACCAGTTCCGGACAGTTATTTAGTCTAACTAATCATTTTCGGATGTGAAGCGTCACAAGGCTCTGCGCGGCATGTCCACATATCTGCCAATCAATGGCACGTACGGAGCGATGCCTCTTCCGGAAGAAAGATGCGCACAGAGCCATCCCTAAGAGCGATCTGCGCCCTTCCCCAGGAGTCGATGCCGGAGAATCTTCCCTCAGCCAGAAGCATGCCAGCTGGATCTATGGCAAAGACATCATCTCCGATATAGGCGAGCTTGCGCTCGAAGCGCTCTCTGATGGGAGCAAGCGGCCCTGTTTCAGGGCTTGCCTTTCTGGCCCAGACACGCGAGGCCGAGACGATGGATGCATCCAGGCTTATGGCAAGCGCGCCGAAGCCTTCCCCCAGAAGGTCTGGCACCTCATCAGCGAAGGCATCTTCGAGATAGGCAGCGGGCAGGGGCTTCGCCATCCCGTCGTGCACGCGCGAGGGCACGATCTTTTCCTGAGCTGGACGCACGAGGTTGAGCCCTATGCCTGCGGCTGCATGCCACACGCCACCGCTCTCCTGCCGCGACTCGACGAGGATGCCGCCAAGCTTCGCAAGCGAGCCATCAGCCTTCTTCAGCACAAGATCGTTCGGCCATTTGAGGCAGAGGCCTTCTGCTCCAAGACCTCCGAGCGTTTCCAGGACAGCAAGTGCCGTCACAGCAGGAAGCCCTGACGAGACACATTCATCTGTCCTTGGTCGCAGGAGCACCGTGATGTAGAGGCCCCCTGGAGGCGAGACCCAGCTATGCCCCCGGCGCCCGCGTCCCGTCGTCTGCCTCTTCGCACAGACCGCCGTACCTTCAGGAGCGCCTTCAGCAGCAAGCCCCAGCACATCGTCGTTCGTGGATCCCGTCGCCTCGACAATCTGCACAAGCTCCGAAAATTCGGAAGACGCCTCGACCGCTCTCCCCACTCCGTCCATCCTGCCTCCCGCCATCCGCCAATTTTACAAGCTGATTCTAGCGCGAGCCGCCATATCTCCTCACATCACAGCAAAAGGCAGGCACCGACACGGCACCTGCCCTAAAACCTCTTTTCTGGCTCTTCCTGCTTCTGCTTCTTCTCGAAGCGCTTCGAGCAGTCGCAAGTGACCTCTTCCACCGAATCGGCGATGGCCTGTGCTAGGGACTCGGCTTCGCGTCCCTTCAAATCCGGAAGCGACGAGGACATCGAGAGGCGCTCGTTCAAGACCTCCATGTCCTTCATGTTCTCGTCGATGCAGTCCTCCATGAGGTCGCCGACCGGGCAGGCCCACGATCTGTTCTCCACCAGCACGATATGGCGGTTCTGGAGGTTCAGCATCTTCATCTCGGAGAGCAGGCTCTCCATGACAGGGCAGATGCTCAGGTTGTATGTCGGCGAGGCGAGAGCGATGTGCGAGAGGCGGAACATATCGGCAATCAGGTAGGATGCCTGCGTCGTCGAGGCATCGCAGAGCTTCACGTTCGTGACGCCGCGCTTGCAGAGCTCGGCAGCAAGGCGCTGCACGGCATTCTCGGCGTTGCCCTATATCGAGGCATAGGCAACAAGCACGCCCTTCTCCTCGGGTGCATAGCTTGCCCAGCGGTTCAGCTTGTCGATGTAGCGCATGATGTCTTCAGGCGTGCGGTAGAGAGGACCGTGGAGCGGTGCCACTATCCTGATCTTATCGAGGACGCCTGCCGCCTTCTTGAGCAGAAGCTGGACATGCGGGCCATACTTGCCGACGATATTGCAGTGGTAGCGCCGGGCCTCATCGAAGGAATCCCGGTCCCAGTCGCACTCGTCTGCCCAGAGCCTGCCATCGATTGCCTTGAAGCTGCCGAAGGCATTGGCGGAGAAGGACGCCGTCCGTGAGGTCGAGCGTGACCATGACCTCAGGCCAGTGGACCATCGGTGCCTCGATGAAGGTCACTTCATGCCTGCCGAAAGAGAGCGAGTCTCCCTCCTGTACCTGGAGCTGGCTATGGGAGTCGATATCGTAGCCGAAGCTGTGCATGAGCATGAACGACTTCTCCATCGACACGATCTGGCAGTTCGGATAGAGGGCGAGCACCTCGACCATCGAGGTGCAGTGGTCGGGCTCCAGGTAATTCACGACAATGCAGTCGAGGTCGCGTAAAAGGGATGGGAATCCTGCCGCAGTCATTGGCATAGCCGCCTCCACGAGCACCAGAAGCCACCAGATGCGGACAGCCTGCCCGCCATCCCCGAGCGCTCCTTGCAGCAAGGCTTTCCAGACGTCCCAGATATGACAAGAGCGCAGCAGGCCTGAATCCTGCTGCGCTCTTGCAGCATCATTTCTTCCCGCCGTTCCCGCCCCGGTGCTTCCACCCTATCGGGAAGACGAAGACAAACGGAATCACCAAGGGGATGCCCATAGATATGCCCGAACTCGGGAAGATGAGCTGGACGATCAGGGCAATGATGATAGCAAGGAGGATGCAGATGATGAGATCCTCGACTATCCGCTCGATATGGTCCCTGTCCATTGCTCCCTCCTCCATGAAAAAAGGCAGCTGCATGCCTGCAGCTGCCTGGACGTGCATTCTGTGCCTACTCTTCCATGTAGTCCTTGAGACGTCCCGAACGGGAAGGATGGCGGAGCTTGGCAAGCGTCTTGCTCTCGATCTGGCGGATGCGCTCGCGCGTGACGCCGAACTCGCGTCCGACCTCCTCGAGCGTGCGCGGATGGCCATCTTCGAGGCCGAAGCGCAGCTTGATGACCTTGCGTTCGCGGTCTGCAAGGCCGTCGAGGACCTGGTCAAGCTGCTCTCGGAGCATCGACTCGGAAGCTGCCTCAGGAGGAGCGACAGCGCCGGAATCCTCGATGAAGTCGCCGAGCTGGGAGTCCTCTTCCTCGCCGATAGGCGTCTCGAGCGAGACCGGCTCCTGGGAGATCTTCTGGATCTCGCGGACACGGTCTGCCGACATGTCCATCTCCTTGCCGATCTCTTCCGGTGTCGGATCGCGACCCAGATCCTGCAGGAGCTGGCGCTGGACACGGACGAGCTTGTTGATGGTCTCGACCATGTGGACCGGAATGCGGATCGTGCGTGCCTGGTCGGCGATAGCGCGGGTGATGGCCTGACGGATCCACCACGTCGCGTACGTCGAGAACTTGAAGCCCTTCGTGTAGTCGAACTTCTCGACAGCACGGATGAGGCCAAGGTTGCCTTCCTGGATGAGGTCAAGGAAGAGCATGCCGCGGCCGACATAGCGCTTTGCGATGGAGACGACGAGACGCAGGTTGGCTGAGATCAGCTGCTGCTTTGCGTCGAGACCTACCTGCTCGATGCGCATGAGACGGCGCATCTCGGCACGCGTGAGCTCGATATCGCCATTCTCGGCAGCCTCGAGCTTCTCCGTTGCCTCGGCACCGGCTTCGATCTTCATAGCAAGATGGACCTCTTCGTCAGCAGTCAGAAGGTCGACCTTGCCGATCTCCTTGAGGTACATCCTGACCGGGTCGCCCGTGAGCATGACCGTAGAGGTATCAGCTCTGCGGTTGCGGCTGCGGGTCGAGCGCTTCTTCGAGGTCTTGCCCTTCGTGGCAGTGGAGCGCAGCGCGGCATTGACTTCCTTTGCCTCGCTTGCGCGGGATTCGTCCTCATCCTCGTCGAGGCCGTCTTCGAGATCGTCCTCGTAGCTGTCCGAATCGAGGTCGTCGTCCATGCCGTCCATCGAGCTTCCATCGACATTCGGCATTGCCGCATCGTCGCTCGCGATATCTACGCCCTTGGAGCGCAGCACGTCATAGAGATCCGACAGTTCTTCGGAATCGACATCAATATCACGGGTTGCGACCTGGATATCATCCTCAGATACCGTTCCGTCATTCTTGGACGATTTCGTCACAAGGGCATCGACGGCCTGCATCAGTTCGGGGGACAACTTGATATCCTCTTTCGACTTCTTTGTAGCCACGTATTTCCTTTCGACGCACAATCGTTACTACTTTACCCGTTATTGAGCGTCTGCAGACGCAGAAAGTCTGCCTGACAGCTCCTGCACATGCCGCTGTAGCTGCGTCGCTTCGACGAAGAGCTCCTTCGTACGGTCGGAGAGCGCATCAGGCGTGCTTCTGAGCTCGGTCCTGATGGCACGGATCTTGCGCTTCGTGGAATAGAGCTCGACGGTATCGACGAGAAAAGCCATCTTCTGCCCCGCCGTCATCCCTTCAGCCGAGGCAAGCCTGCCGCCACCCAGAAGCTGTGCCGCTTCGGGATAGACAGAGGTCGCTGCTGCCACGACATCCTGAGGCGCTGCATCCTCAGGCGTCGCGAGCATCGCCCATGCCATCGCCTCGTGTCTCGAGTCCGCCCAGGAAAAGCCTGCAATCCTCTGCGAGTAGGCCCGCGCTTCCTTCGGATAGGCGGCAGTCAGGGCAAGAAGCTCGCGCTCCGCATCGATCTGGCGGCGCTCGTCCGAGGAGAGTGCAGCCGGTACCGGCGCCGCTGCTCCGTAGGCATCATCTGGCGCGTATTCCGCTTGCTCCTCCTCGTAGTAGTCCGCATCGTCGTAGCTTGGCCCGTCATAGGTCGGTATCTGCTCCTGCTCGGGACGCGCGGTCCTGCGGGCGGCAGGTGCCTGCGCCGTCTCCCTCGGCAGCGGCTTTCTACGAATCGTCCGCTTCGTCTCTTCGGGATCCATGCCAAGAGCATCTGCGAGCTGCAGGGCATAGGAGTCGATCAGGGGCGAGTCCTTGAGCGGAGCCAGAAGTCCCGCGAGGTCGTCGAGCGCCTTCACGCGGACACCCGGAATCGTGAGGTCGTAGCCTTCGAGCCGCTTTGCGAACACGAAATCGATGAGAGGACGCGCGCCTGCGAGCTGCTTTTCCATCTCCTCTTTCTGATGCGACGCAAGAAACTCCATCGGGTCCTGGTTGTTCGGCAGCACGACGCAGAGAAGCTCGGCTGTCGTCTTGTCCACATACTGGACTGCGCGCTCGGCAGCACGCTGACCCGCCGCATCGCCGTCGAACATGCAGATGATGCGCTTCACGCGCAGCCGCTCGAGCGTCTTCACATGGTCGAGCGAGAATGCCGTGCCAAGCGCTGCAACCGCATTCCTGAACCCTGCCTCGTGGAGGGCAATGACATCGGTATATCCTTCGCACACGATTGCCGTGCCTGTCTCCACCATCGCATCGCGTGCCTTGTCTATCGCGAAGAGGTGCTTCCTCTTGTTGAAGACCGGCGTATCGCCGGTATTGATGTATTTCGCGATTCCGTCATGCTTCGTCGCTTCGAGGATCCTGCCGCCAAAGGCAATCGTGCGTCCCTGCTCATCGTGGATGGGAAACATGACACGGTCGAAGAAGCGGTCGGAGATCCTCCCCGAGCGTTCGCGCCCGAGGTCTGCCGCCACAATCTCCTGGTTCGTGAAGCCCTTCGAGCGCAGATGTGCCGCAAGCATGCCATGCCCCGGCGCAAAGCCGAGGTTCCAGGAACGGCAGATGGCAGAGCCGAAGCCGCGTCCGGAGAAATAGCTCCTCGCCGCAGCAGGACCCTCCCCCTTGCCACGCATGAGCATCGTCGTGTAGAAGCTCTCTGCCTCGGCCAGGCAGGCAAGGAGCCGCTGCCTCTTCGGGCCATGGTGTGCCGTCTTCTCTTCGGTGAGCTCTATGCCGGCACGGTCTGCAAGATAGCGGATGGCATCGGGGAACTCGAGGTTCTCCCTGCGCTGGACATAGCTGAACACATCGCCGCCGGCACCGCAGCCGAAGCAGTGCCAGAGGCCAGTCTGGGGATTCACCTTGAACGACGGAGACTTCTCATGATGGAACGGGCAGCAGCCCCAAAATTCCTGGCCACGCTGCTTCAGCACGACGGTCTCGCCGACAAGCTGGACGATATCGGTCGCCTGCCTGACGCGCTCCTTGTCTTCGTCGGTTATCAACAGATCGCCCCCTCGCTGTCGGCACTCAGGTTCACATGTACCCACTCGATGTTCCCGCGAACCACTGCTTCGAGTTCCGCCATCGAAGAGAACCTGCGCTGTGCCCTGAGCCAGCGGCAGAAGACGACCTGCACCTCCCGCCCATAGATATCGCCGGAAAAGCCAAGGAGATGCGCTTCGAGGAAGTTGGGCCGCTTGGTTTCCTCGAAGCTCTTGGGAGCGCCGACATTGATAGCGGAGGCATAGGGCACGCCTTCCACGACGACATATCCCCCATAGACGCCTTCAGCGGGCATGGCAGAAAGCGGCTCGCACTGGACGTTCGCCGTCGCAAAGCCCATGCCGGTGCCTTCGCCGCGGCCGTGCATAACTAAGCCACGGACGTAATGGCAGCGGCCAAGAAGCTCTGCCGCCTCATCGAGCGCGCCCTGCGCGAGAAGATGCCGAATTCTTGTCGCGCTCACAGGCTCCGTGCCTCCGAGAGCCAGATCCTGCGGCACGATATCGATTCCGCGGCTTCCGAGAATCTCCTGGAGCGTTGAGATATCACCTGCGCCACGTGCGCCGAAGCGGAAGTTCGTGCCGACATGCACGGATACGGGATGAAGCGCTTCCTCGATGCGTGTGCAGAAAGCAGCAGGAGCAAGGCCTGCAAGCTCGGGCGTGAAGTGCATGACAAGAACGGCATCTGCACCGAGAGAAAAAAGGCCCCGTACGCGGTCAGAGACAGAGAGGAGCCTCGCTTCAGGACGCAATCCTACGACTTCGGAAGGATCGGGGTCGAAGGTCACGACGACAGAGGGAAGCTCGCGGCTGCAGGCATCTGCGACAAGGCGGGCAATCAGGGCCCTGTGCCCTAGATGCAGGCCATCGAAGGCGCCGAGCGCAATGACCGATGAGGAGGAGAGCTTTTGAGAGGCTGCCTTGCTTACATAGAGCGTTCCCAGCTCATGCGCACGTGGCTCGGGCAGCCTGCCTTGTCCGAAGGTGGCTGCATCGACAAGCGCCTGCTTTGCCGCTGCATCGAGCGGCAGTGCGAAGCCGCCACACTGCTCCTGCATATTCTCTCTCCTTGTCTCTAGCGGACGCCTGATATGCCCGCCGGGAAATTCGCGATCGTCTTGAGACGGTCGTTCACACATTCCCACACACCGTATACCTTGCCGGATGAGACCATCGCACAGCGCTCCCCTTCCTTGAGGTCGACACTGCCGAGGGGAAGCGTCTTTCCCTGGAGGAGCTTCTCGAGCTCAGAGTCTGTGACAGCACGCTTCGGCAGTCCGAGCGCACGCACCGGATCTGCCGCAAAGGAAAGGATGCCATCGGCGCCTGCCTCGGCAATCTCCTCGAGCGCATGCGCATTCTTCAGCGTGAGGTTTCCGGATGAAAGGCGCCGGAGCGCCCCGAGGTGCGCGGCACTCCCCAGAGAGCGTCCCAGGTCGCGGGCAATGCTCCTGATATAGGTGCCCTTCGATACCATGAACGCGCAGTCCCAGAAGAGCCCTTCGTCGTTCTCGCCGACTGCAAGAAGCAGGGCCTGGTATATCTCTATCCGGCGCGAAGCAAGCTCGACCGCCTCGCCTTCACGGGCGAGCGCATAGGCACGCTTGCCGTCGATCGAGATGGCAGAGTATGCTGGCGGCACCTGGTCCTGCACACCGACAAGGCCAGCCAGGGCTAGGCGTGCTTCCTCCTCATCGAAGAGACGCTTCGGCACCTCGGCCTCGCGCACGGTCTTGCCTTCGCGGTCATCGGTATCGGTCTCGCGGCCAAACGAGATGCGGGCCTCATAGGACTTCTGGTCCTGCGTCAGCATGCCCATAAGGCGAGTGCCCTGGCCGACGCCGATGACAAGAAGGCCAGAGGCGGCAGGGTCGAGCGTGCCGGCATGGCCTACGCGGCGCTCACCCAAGGCATAGCGCACCTTCGACACCGCATCATGGCTTGTGATGCCTTCTGGCTTGTCGACAGCCAGAAGGAGATTCAGTCCGCTCTGTCCGCGCTTCACTCGCTCACCCCGCCCATGGCAGGAGCGCAGGGCTCGTTCGTGAGCAGTGCCTTGAGGCGCGGCAGCACGACAGAGAGCGCCTCGTCGAGGTCGCCCGTCAGCGTGAAGCCTGCAGCAGCCTTGTGGCCGCCTCCCCCGAGCTCGCGCGCGACGACCGAGATATCGTAGTCGCTCTTCGAGCGCAGGTTGCCACGGACGCCGCCGCCAGGAAGCTCCTTCAGGAACAGCGCCACCTCAGCCCCGTCGACGCTTCTCACGACGTCTATGAGCCCGTCGCACTCGTCGAGCTGAGCACCGGTACGCTCGAGGTCGTCCACTGTGGAGTAGCTGTAGGAGATGCGCCCTCCCAGAAACGTCTTGATCCGCGACATGACCATAGCCTCGAGATGCAGGTACTGCAGACGGAAGCTCTGGTAGACATGAAGCGACACATTCGAGGGGTTCGCACCGGAATCGACGAGATAGGAGGCGATATCGAAGGCCTCCGGATTCGCGTTCTGGTACTGGAAGCGCCCGGTATCGGTCATGATGGCGCAGAAGAGGCAGTCGGCAATCTCCGGCGTCATCTCCGCCTCGATATGCTGTGCGAACTCGGCGATGATGACACCGGTGGCAGCAGCATCGGGACGCACGACGTGCACATCGCCAAACGGCTTCTCGGAAGGGTGATGGTCGATCTCTGCAACCTTCGGTGTGCGCCTGAGCACAGCCTCTGCCTCATTCAGGCGCGACGGTGCCGGCAGATCGACGCTGATGAAGAGGTCTGGTGCCCCTTCATAGTCCTTGGCCTGGACGAAGCCATCGGCACCCGGCAGGAAGGCATAGATCCTCGGCACCGGATCGGCATCTGCCAAGAGGTTCGTGACCGTCTTTTCCGGCCAGCGCCTCCGAAGGATGTGGGCCAAGGCAAGGCCCGAGCCCAGGGCGTCTCCGTCCGGGCTCGTATGGGCGCAGACACAGATCGTCTGCGCCTCCTCAATCAGGGAGACGAGGGCCGCAAACGATGCGGCCTGCGTCTTCATATCGTCGTACTGCACAGTCCCTCTATTCGGCTTCGGTCTCGGATGGCTGGATCGGGTAGCCATCCTCGTCCTTCTCGACCGCGAGCGTCGGCGGAACGTTCTTGAGGGCGCGGGCGATCTGCTCGGCCTCATCGGTCGTCGTATCGATGCGGAACTCGATCTCGGGCGTCACCCTCCAGGCAACAGCGTGCCCGAAGAGCGAGCGGATGCGGCCCTTTGCGCGGTCGAGCGCCGCCATGACCTCCTCGTAGCGGTCTGCATCGCAGGACACGTAGACACGCATGAAGGACTTGTCGATCGCGACCTCGGCGCCCGTCACGGTGACGAGCGCGAGATCGGGGTCGGAGATCTCGAACAGAAGGATGTCTGCAATCTTCTCGCGCGCCTGTTCGTTGATGCGGCGGGAATTCCTGTTCTGCTTCATGGCTTGACCTTACTCGGTACGGGCAACCTCGACGATCTTGTAGGATTCGATCGTGTCGCCCACATGGATATCCTGATAGTTCTCGAGCGAGATGCCGCACTCGTAGCCGGCCTTGACGCTCTTGACCTCGTCCTTGTAGCGGCGAAGGGATGCGATCGTGCCATCGTAGACGACGATGCCGTTCCTGACCAGGCGGACCTGGTCGGTGGCAGAAACCTCGCCTTCCTGGACCATGCAGCCGGCTGCGATGCCGACCTTCGGAACCTTGTAGGTCTGGCGCACCTCGATCGTGGCGGTCTGCTTCTCCTCCTCCGTCGGCTTGAGCATGCCGATGCGCGCTGCATCGATCTCCTCGATAGCCTTGTAGATGACGGAGTAGGTACGGATCTCGACGCCGTCCTTCTCGGCAGCCTGGCGGGCCTTTGCATCAGGACGGACACCGAAGCCGATGATGATGGCATTGGAGGCGTCTGCGAGGATGACATCGGTCTCGTTGATGGCACCGACGGCCGTGTGGATCACGTTGATGCGGACCTCGGACTGGTCGAGCTTCGAGAGGGCATCGACAAGTGCCTCGATGGAGCCCTGGACATCTGCCTTGATGATGAGGTTGAGCTCCTTGACGTCCTGCTCCTCCATCGTGTCGAAGAGATTCTCGAGCGTGACATGCTTGGCCTTGTTCTGCTCCTCGATGCGGGCCTTGAGCTGGCGCTGCTCGGCGAGCTGGCGTGCATCGCGCTCGTCGTCGAAGACGCGGAACTCGTCGCCTGCATTCGGGATCGACTGGAGGCCCAGAATCTCGACAGGGTCGGACGGCTTGGCTTCAGCCACATTGTTGCCGTGCTGGTCAAGCATGGCGCGGACGCGTCCGTAGGCCGTGCCTGCCACGACAGCGTCGCCGACATGCAGCGTGCCCCTGTTCACAAGGATCGTGGCAACAGAGCCGCGGCCGCGGTCGAGCTTTGCCTCGAGGACATAGCCGGATGCGAACGTATTCGGGTTCGCCTTGAGCTCGAGGTAGTCAGCCTCGAGCAGTACTGCCTCGAGCAGGTCCTCGATGCCGATCTTCTTCTTGGCGGAGATGTTCACGAACATGTTCTGGCCGCCCCACTCCTCGGGGATGATGCCATATTCCGTGAGCTCCTGGCGCACCTTGTCCGGATTTGCGCCCGGCTTGTCGATCTTGTTGACGGCGACGATGATAGGAACGTTTGCCGCCTTTGCATGGTTGATGGACTCGATGGTCTGGGGCATGACGCCGTCGTCAGCGGCGACAATCAGGATGACGATATCCGTGACCTTGGCGCCACGGGCACGCATGGCCGTGAACGTTGCATGGCCCGGCGTATCGATGAACGTGATCGTGCGGCCATGGATCTTGACCTGGGAGGCGCCGATGGCCTGCGTGATGCCGCCAGCCTCGCCTGCAGCGACGCCGGTATGGCGGATTGCATCGAGGAGCGACGTCTTGCCGTGGTCGACGTGTCCCATGACGGTGACGACAGGAGGCCTCGGAACGAGATCCTTCGGATCGTCGTAGAAGCTGAAGGAGTTCTCCTCCTCCTTGGTCATGACCTTGACGTCGCGGCCAAGGTCGTCGGCGATGAGCTCGATCTGGTCATCTGTCATGCTCTGCGTCATCGTCAGCGGCGTTCCGAGAAGGAACAGACGCTTGATGATGTCATTTGCAGGGACCTTGAGGAGCTCTGCAAGCTCGGCCACGGTCGAGCCCTGCGGAACCTTGATCGTATCGAGCTGGGAGAGGTCCTGGTCGTTCTTCACAGCCTCCTCGATACGCTTCTCCTCGGCAGCCTCGGCAGCCTGCTTGACACGGCGCTCCTTGCGGCGCTTGCGGCGGCCGGTCGATTCGCGCGAGGCTTCCTCGACAGCGGCGCGGGCTTCTTCGAGCACGTGCTCGCGGTTGTATTCCTCGGCAGCACGTGCCATGCGGGTGTAGCGGTCTTCCCCGTCATTCTGCCTGTGGCTGTGCTTCTGGTTCCTGCGGCGGTTCTCGCCACGGCTGTCGGGCTTGCCCTCGCCAGCAGGCGCTGCCTGGGCAGCATTCCTTCTGACTTCGTCCATCGAGAAGCCACGGCGCTCGTTGCGCTCATGGCGCTCATCGTTGCGCTCTTCGCCGCGGCCACCACGATCGGAACGCTCGTTACGGCCGCCACGGTCGGAGGAGTTCCTGCGCTCGGGGCGCTGGCGCTTCCTGGCAGCACGCTCTTCGGCTTCCTGCTTCTTGCGTGCCTCCTTCTCCTCTTCCTGCTGCTTCAGGACCTTCTCCTGCTGGGCGATCTGGTCGAGCAGGCTCGTGAAGGACGGCACGCTCTTCGGAGCCGTGTCCCTGACGCGGTTCTTCTCTGCCTCTTCCTTGGCCTTGCGCTCCTGTTCGGCGCGCTCCTCCTCGGCCTTCTTGCGGGCAGCCTCGGCCTCGCGGCGGCGCTGCTCCTCGACAGCGCGCTCCTGCGCACGGCGCTTCTCGGCAGCCACACGCTCGCGCTCTGCCTCCTCGGCAGCCTTGCGCTCCTCTTCCTTCTTTGCCTCTTCCTCGGCCTTCTTCTGGGCCTCGATCTCGGCGGCACGGGCCTCGAGGATCGGCTTGAGCTTCTTGCGGACAAGGTTCACGTAGACGTCCTCAAGCGTCGAGGACGGCGACTTTGCCGGTATCTTCATCTGATCGAGATAGTCGAGCATCTCCTTGCTCGACATCCCATATTCCTTTGCCAAATCATGTACGCGGGTCTTTGCCATGTAACCAACCTTCCTAGATGCGACGGGTATGATGCGACGTTCCGTCGCATTGTCAGATCAGCGAATCGGGATCGTCAGTGACCTCGGCGTCCATGAGCTTCTCGTGGATGCCGCAGTACTTCGATCCCGGACGGGCCATGTTGCGGCAGCGCATGCCGTCAGGGCTCACATACTCGCAGCGATGACCTTCCTCGCCCTCGTCTGCAATCAGCGTGTCCTCCTCATGCTGCACAGCCGGGATATGCGCCCCATTCAGGATGCTCTTTGCGAGCGACTCGTTCTTGATATCGATATGGTAGCCCGTGAGGCGAGCTGCCAGGCGTGCGTTCTGGCCTTCCTTGCCGATAGCGAGGGAGAGCTGGTCGTCCGGCACGATGACCGTGCAGTAGTTGGACTCGGGGTCGACAAGCACGCGCGAGACCTTGGCAGGCGACAGGGCGTTTGCGACACGCTTTGCCGGATCTTCGTCCCAGAGCACGACGTCGACGCGCTCGCCGCGGAGCTCGGAGACGACCGTGCGGACACGGCTGCCCTTCGGGCCGACGCAGGCGCCAACAGGATCGAGGTGCTCGTCGACAGAGGAGACAGCGACCTTCGAGCGGATGCCCGGCTCGCGGGCGACGGAGTTCACCTTCACGACCTTGTCATAGACCTCAGGCACCTCGAGCTCGAAGAGCTTCGCGATGAGGTTCGGGTGCGTACGGGAAATCACGATGGCCGGACGCTGGCGCTCGCCGCGCGTCGGCTGCACCGTGCTGTTCGGGTCGCGCACGTCGACGATGATGGCTTTGATGCGCTGATTGTGCGCATAGTGCTCGCCGACCGGACGCTCGTTGCGCTCGTCAGGATGGCGATGGAGATCGAAGTGCGGAAGCTCTGCCTCGACGCCCTCGCGGATCTTCACGATCGTGAAGTCAGGTGTGGACTGGAGCACCGTACCGGTGATGATGTCGCCGATACGGTCGGAGAACTCCTCATAGATCTGCTGGCGGGCAGCATTGCGCACGATGTTGTTGATCTCAGCCTTTGCCTGCTGGGCAGCAAGACGGCTCGTGTCCTTCGGCGTGACGTCGATCTCGTCGAACTCCTCGAACTCGCCGGTCTCGTCGTTCCAGGACTCGTCCTTCGGCTCGAGGCGGTAGACGTATATCCTGCCGGTCTGGCGGTCGATTGTGACCTTTGCGCCCCAATCGAGGTGCAGGATGTCGGCGTAGCTCTTTGCGAGCGACTGCTCGAGGCGGTCGAGCAGATAGAGCTCGTCGATGTGCTTTTCCTTGCAGAGCGCCATGAGCGCTTCCATCATTTCAGATGCCATATCTCATTCCTCCTTGGCGGCCTAGTTCTTGCCGCCACGCTTCTTTCCAGCAGTATCGAAATCGGGCTTGATCGTGCACTTGGCGATCTCATCGAGCGAGAAGCGCTGCTCCCCTTCGTCGGTATCGATCGTGACTGCGCCATCCTCGAAGCCCTTGAGGACGCCCGTCCAGCGCTTTCTGCCTTCAGCCCTGTCCAGCTTGATCTGGACGGTCTCGCCTGCGAAGCGCTCGAAGTCATGCGGACGCCTGAGCGGCCTCGACATGCCCGGCGACGAGATCTCGAGCGTATAGGCCCCCGGGAAGGGATCGAGCTCGTCCACGACCTCGTTGATCCAGCCGCCCTGTGCCGTCACCTCGTCGAGCGTGATCGGCTCTGCATCCTCGTCTGCGTGATCGATCCTGATGCAGACGATCGGAGCGGTCTTTGCGCCCTCGACGCTCACGTCCACGATATCGATCGCATGCGCAGGCGCTGCCTTCTCGAGGGCATCTATGATGTCCTGTTCCTGTGCGCTCTTCGACACAGCCATCCCCTCCTTCGGGCTATCGGCCCTACATAACAAAGGAAGCGGGGCGAAAACTCCACCCCACTTCCTCTACGATTGAACTTTGACAGTGGTAGTTTAATACGAGTGTCACCCATCGTCAAACCTGCACATTTTTCTGAGAGGGAACTCCATGACTCTCCAGCAGCTCCGCTATCTCATCGCCGTGGCCGAGCACGGCTCCATCAATGCAGCGGCAAGAAACCTCTATACCGCCCAGTCGAATGTCTCCTGCGCGATGCGCGACCTCGAAGAGGAGTTCGGCTTCGAAATCTTCACCCGCTCGAACAGGGGCGTCGAGCTCACGGCGGAAGGCACGGAGCTTCTGGGCTATGCCCGCCAGGTCATTGAGCAGGCAGACATGCTCGAGGAGCGCTTCATCCAGGGGTCTGCCCCGCAGGAGCGCCTTGCCGTATCTGCCCAGCATTACGCCTTCTCCGTGCAGGCCTTCGTCGACGTCGTGAAGAGCTGCTCAAGCCCCGAATACGACTTTGTCATGCGCGAGACCGCGACAGGCGCGATCATCTCCGATGTCCGCGACTTCAGGAGCGAGATCGGCATCCTCTATCTCGATGGCTTCAATAGGCCGGTCCTCGAGAAGGCATTCGAGGATGCACGGCTCGACTTCCATCCCCTCTTCGATGCGCCGGTCCACGTCTTCGTGGGCGAGCAGCATCCTCTGGCGGAGAAGGACCTCATCCAGCCCGAAGACCTCGAGCCCTATCCGCGCTACTCCTTCGAGCAGGGTACGGAGAACTCTTTCTATTATTCTGAAGAGCCGCTTTCACAGCTTCCACACAGAAAGACCATCCGCTACTCCGACCGCGGCACGCTCACGAGCCTTCTTACCCACTTCGACGGCTATACGCTCTCCACAGGCGTGCTCTCGGATGAGATGCAGTCAGGCATCGCCTCGGTCCCTCTCGCAGGAGCGCCTACCATGCGTGTCGGCTATGTGATCCACCGTGAAAGGCGTCCGAGCGCCCTGCTCTCCCGCTACATCGAGCGCCTGCGCGAGATCATCCGCACAAACAGCTCGGAGTGCACCTACCTCGAAGACGATGCCGGCACGCGCTAGCGCCTGCATCCCGGCAGGAACATTCCATAGACAGCAGAAGGGCTCCGCACCGTTTTCAGTGCGGAGCCCTTCCTCGAATCTCGTTGAGCCCTCAGGCTAGATAGCGACGATGTTCACGAGCTTGCCTGGAACGACGATGACCTTCTTGATCGTCTTGCCTTCGAGGTAGCTGGCGACAGCCTGCTTCGCCGCCTCCTCGACCACGTCCTTCGATGCATCGGCAGCGACCTCGGCGTGGCCGCGGACCTTGCCCTTGACCTGGACAGCGATCGAGACGGTCTGGCTCTGGGCCTGCTTCTCGTCGAACTCAGGCCAGGGAACGTTGTAGACGGAATCCGTCTCGCCGAGCGCGGCATGCCAGAGCTCTTCGGACCAGTGCGGAGCGATCGGCGCCATCATGCGGACAATCGCAGAAGCGCAGGCGCAGCCAAGCGCTGCATCGCCCGTGCCATTGGGGTGCGCGTTCACATACTTCGATGCTGCATTCACAAGCTCCATGATGGCAGAGATGGCCGTGTTGAACTGTGTGCGGTCGAAGTCCTGCGTGCACTTGATGCCGAGACGGTTGAGCTCGCGGTTGAGCTCCTTGCCGCCCTCGTCGAGCTTGCTGACATTGACAGCGCCAGCTGTCTTCGCATCGGCACCCTCGACGAGCTGCCAGACAATCCTCCAGGCACGCTTGAGGAAGCGGTTGCAGCCTGCGACTGCCTCCTCATCCCAGGAGAAGTCCTTCTCGGGAGGAGCGACGAAGAGGATGGCAAGACGCATCGTATCTGCGCCATACGGCTCGATGACAGAGGAAGGAGGAACGACATTGCCCTTCGACTTCGACATCGTCTCGCCGTTTGCATCCTTGACCATGCCCTGGCAGAGCAGGTTCGTGAACGGCTCGTCGAATTTCACGAGGCCCATGTCGCGCAGGACCTTCGTCCAGAAGCGCGAATAGAGCAGGTGAAGGATAGCGTGCTCGATGCCGCCGATGTAGTTGTCGACCGGCATCCAGCGGTCCACGGCCTCGCTCGAGAACGGCGCCTTGTCGTTGTGGGGGTCGGTATAACGCATGTAGTACCAGCTCGAGCACGTGAACGTGTCCATCGTGTCCGTGATGCGCTTTGCCGGACGTCCGCACTTCGGGCAGGTCGTCTCATAGAACGGCGCATACCCTGCAAGCGTCTCGCCAGCACCGAGGTCGAGGTTCTCAGGAAGCCTGACAGGAAGGTCCTCTTCTGGCACAGGCACGTCGCCGCAGACGTCGCAGTGGATCATCGGTATGGGGTTTCCCCAGTAGCGCTGGCGGCTGATGAGCCAGTCGCGCAGGCGGTACTGCACCTTCGTGCGGCCGCAGTTGTGCTCCTCGAGCCAGGACACGATATCATCGACGGCTTCGGAGTGCTTGCCGCCCTTCATGCCCGTGAACTCGCCGGACTGCACGAGGTAGCCCTCTGCTGCCATCGCGGAATCCCAGTCGACGTTCGTGACGACGAGGTCGCGCTGGTCCTTGAGCTCGTCGTAGAGCGGATCTTCCTTCTCGCAAATGATCGGCGGGATCGGCAGGCCATACTTGCGGGCGAAGTCGAAGTCGCGCTGGTCGCCGCAGGGAACGCCCATGACGGCACCGGTGCCGTAGTCCATGAGGACATAGTCGGCAACCCAGATGGGAGCCGGCTTGCCATTGATCGGGTTGATCACATAGCGGCCCGTGAAGATGCCGTGCTTCTCGCGCGCCGTGCCCTGGCGGTCGACTGAAGAGACCTTCTCCGTTGCGGCCTTGAGCGCCTTGAACTCTTCTTCATGCTCTGTGCCAGCCACGAGCTCTGCAGCAAGGTCGCTCTCGGGCGGAAGCACCATGAACGACACGCCGAAGAGCGTATCGGCACGGGTCGTGAAGACCGTGATCGTGCGGTCCGTCGGAGTGACGCCGTCGGTGTCGGCGAGCTTGAAGTCGATCTCTGCACCCTCGGAGCGGCCGATCCAGTTGCGCTGCTGTGCCTTCACGTTCTCGGGCCAGCCAGTCAGCTTGTCGAGGTCGTCCAGGAGCTCTTGGGCGTAATCGGTGATCTTGAGGTACCACTGGGAGAGGTTGCGCTTCTCCGGGATGGAGCCGCACCTCCAGCAGCGGCCCTCGACGACCTGCTCGTTGGCCAGGACCGTCTTGCACGTCGGGCACCAGTTCACCGGGCTCGTCGCACGGTAGGCAAGGCCGCGCTTCCACATCTGGATGAACATCCACTGGCCCCAGCGGTAATACTCGGGGTCGCAGGTGTTGAACATGCGGTCATAGTCGTAGGAGAAGCCCATGCGCTTCATGGTCTTCACGGCCTGGGCGATGTTCTGGTATGTCCACTTTGCAGCCTGCGTATGGTGCTTGATGGCAGCATTCTCTGCCGGCAGGCCGAATGCATCGAAGCCCATCGGATGCAGCACATCGTAGCCGCGCATGCGTGCCTGGCGTGCCATTGCATCGCCGATCGTATAGTTCCTGGCATGGCCCATGTGGAGGTCTCCCGAAGGATACGGGAACATCTCGAGCACATACTTCTTCGGCTTGGCGGGATCGGTATCCGTCTTGTAGAGATCCTCTTCCTCCCAGGTGCGCTGCCACTTGGTCTCGATGGCCTGGGCATCGTACTCCGGGATGGCAGACGTCTCGTTCGTGCTGTCACTCATCCTGAGCGCTCCTTCTAACGCGGAAGCAGGTAACGGACTCTGATTATAACGGCTCAGCATTTCCATGCGCTTAAACATCTCGTCCCCATATGGACACGAGGCCGACACGGGCATGTATACCTCGTGGTATAAAGCGTGCGAACTGCTGAAATGGCTCCATAAACGTCACAATGAGTGGGTCTGGCCACAGAGAGAGGAAGGCAATCCTTGCTCCGCTTTGAAGAATATGCGCGTCCGTGCTCGCCCGAAGAGGCGCTCGCGCTCCTTGAGGAACATCCCCATGCCACCGTGCTCGGTGGCATGATGTGGCTCCGCCTCCAGGACAGGACCGTCCCCTATGCGATCGACCTTGCATCGGCGGGCCTTGACTATGTGAAGCACGTCGACGGAAAGATCCATATCGGTGCCATGGCGAGCATCGAGCGTGCACGCACCGACGAAGCATTTGCACGCCTTACCGCAGGCGCCTTTGCAGAGGCGACGGAGGGCATTGTCGGTACCCAGTTCAGGAACCAGGCAACCGTCGGTGGCTCCGTCTTTTCCCGCATGGGCTTCTCCGATGTGCTCTGCTGTCTTCTTCCCTTCGATGCCGAGGTCACGCTCGCAAAGGCTGGCACGTTGCCGCTTGCCGAGTTTGCCCGCATGGGCACCGTGCACGATGTGCTCACAGAGGTTTCGCTATCCGATACGCCGGCACGCGCCGCCTTCGAAGGCGTGAGGCTCTCTGCCACGGACTTCAGCGCCCTCAATGTCTGCGCCGTCTGGCAGGATGGCTCCTGGCGCCTCGCCGTAGGATCGCTTCCGAAGCGTGCACAGCTTGTGGACCTCTCGTCCTGCACGCTCTCAGAGCACCCATCGAATGACGAGCTCGACCGGGTGGAAGAGCTTGTCGCAGCACTTCCCTTCGGATCCGATATGCGTGGCTCTGCCTCCTGGAGAAAGGCGGCAGCGCGCAAGCTGGCACGCCGTGCCATCGAGCATGCAGCCGCTAATCCGCTTTCATCTGAAACCTCTGAGATCAGAGAGGATGCACGATGAGCGAAAGCATCGAGATTGCCTTCACCCTCAATGGACGCCCCGTCACGACCAAGGCAGACCCGGCCGAGACGCTCCTCTCCTGGCTCAGGAAGCATGGAATCAAGAGCGTGAAGTGCGCCTGCGAGACGACGAACTGCGGCCTCTGCACCGTGCTTGTCGACGGCTCGCCCGAACTCTCCTGCGCCCTCATCATGTCCCGCGTCTCGGGCCATGATGTGCTGACGCTCGAAGGCATGGGCAGGGAGCGCAAGGAGCTTGCAGAGTGCCTTGCTGCAGAAGGAGCAGACCAGTGCGGCTTCTGCGCCCCAGGCCTCGAGATGGCCGTGCTTGCGCTCGACCGCACGAATCCTGATGCCACCGACCATGAGATGAGGAGTTTCCTCGCAAACAATCTCTGCCGCTGCACAGGCTACACATCCCAGATGCGTGCCATCAGGCGCTTCCTCGGCCGTGACCGCGCTGCAGGAGCAGAGATCTCCCAAGGCTCTGCCGAAGCAGAGGCGGCCGTCGAGCAGGTGCGCAAAGCCGCTGCCGAGATCGAGACGCCAGACCGTGGAAAGACGCTCTCCTCTGCCGTCGTGAAGAAGGATGCAGAGGCGCTCCTCGCAGGACGTCCCGTCTATACCGACGACCTTGCACCGGATGATGCCTACATCGTGCGTCTCGTGCGCTCCTCTGTCCCCCATGGCCGCGTGCTTTCCGTCGATACGGAAAAAGCGCTTGCAATCCCGGGCGTTGTTGCCATCTATACCTCGAAGGATGTTCCTCATCACCGCTTCACGCTTGCAGGGCAGAGCTACCTCGAGATGAGTCCCTATGACACGTGCATCCTGGACGACACCGTGCGCTACATCGGAGATGAGGTCGCTATCGTCGTCGCCGAGAACGAGGTCGCAGCAGAACTTGCCATGCACGCCGTGAAGGTGAAATACGAGAAGCTGCCCTACGTGCTCGATGTCTGCGAATCCCTCGACAATCCCTGCATCATCCACGACGAGGACGACTGGGCCTTCGGCGGCGACAAGACCGGAGACCCGAAGCGCAATCTCGTCGCGACAGGCGGCCATGAATACGGCGATGTGGATGCAGGCTTCGAAGCAGCCGATGTCGTGCTCGCGCATACCTATCATACGCAGGCAGCCGAACAGTCGATGATGGAGACATTCCACTGCTATGCAACGACCGATGCCTTCGGCCGCATCACGATTGTGAGCTCGACGCAGGTCCCCTTCCATATCCGCCGCCAGGTGGCGACAGCCTTGGGCATCCCCCAGAGCCGCATCCGTGTCGTGAAGCCCCGCGTCGGCGGCGGCTTCGGCGCGAAGCAGTCAGGCTCCTGCGAGGTCTACGCTGCCTTTGCAGCCATACAGACCGGACACCCCTGCAAATGCATCCTGACACGCCAAGAGACGCTCTCGGCCACGAACTCCCGCCACGAGATGTATCTCACGGTGAAAATCGGTGCGAAGCGTGACGGCACACTCACAGCAATAGATCTTCATGTCCTCTCCAATGCCGGTGCCTATGGCTACCATGGCTCGACGACCGTGACACTTGCGGCAGGAAAGACCCTGCCCATCTACAACCAGGTGCCGAGCCGCTTTGCCTACAACGTCTGCTACACCGACACGATGCCGGGAGGCGCCTTCCGTGGCTATGGCGCGACACAGGGCTGCTTTGCCGTCGAGTCTGCCGTGAACGAGATGGCAGATACCCTCGGCATGGACCCTGCCGAAATCCGCCTCAAGAACCTCGTCACGGCAGGCCAGAACCTCCACCAGCTCAACGAAGAGCCGCTCAGGAGCTGCCGGGCAGTGGAGTGCCTGAAACGCGCGCTCGAGATGGCAGGCTGGAAGGACAGACCCTTGAGCGAAGACCTCGGAGACCGTGTCCGTGGCATCGGCCTGGCGCTTACGATGCAGGGCTCCGGCATCAGCAATGTCGATATCGCGAATGCCGACATCACGCTCGAGGATGACGGATTCTATATCCTCGATATCGGTGCGACCGACGTCGGCACGGGAGCCGATACGATCCTTGCACAGATTGCCGCCGAGGTACTCGAGTGCCCTGTCGACGATATCGTGGTAAAGGGCGTGGACACCGACACCTCCCCGTACGATACGGGTGCCTACGCCTCGAGCGGCACCTATACCTCGGGTGGTGCCGTGCTCCGCGCAGCCGAGGAGCTCAAGAGAAAGATCTGCGCCCAGGCTGCTTCCTGGTGGAAGGCCGCACCCGACGAGGTCACGTTCTCGGAAGGCGTCGTCACGAGCGCCGACGGCACGCAGCAGATGAGCGTGAAGGAGCTTGCGAACAGGGCCATCGGCTTCGGTCTCAACCAGGGCCATCTTTCCGGCCATGGCGCAAACACGCAGCCGCAGTCGCCTCCTCCCTTCATGGCAGGCGTCGCCGAAGTGGAGGTCGACAAGGCAACCGGCAAGGTCACGCTCACCGACTATGCTGCCGTCGTCGACTGCGGCACGGTCATCAATGTGCCGCTTGCCCGTGTGCAGGCAGAGGGTGGCCTTGTCCAGGGCATCGGCATGGCCCTGACCGAGCAGGTCGTCTACGATGCACACGGTCACATGCGCACCGATTCCTTCATGCACTACAAGATCCCCTCGCGCCTCGATGTACCCGACATGCGCGTGGAGTTCATGCCCAGCTATGAGCCGACTGGCCCCTTCGGTGCCAAGTCCATCGGCGAGGTCGTCATCAATACGCCCTCCCCGGCGATTGCAAGCGCCGTCGCCCATGCGACAGGCCGCTACGTGAGGTCGCTTCCGATCCTGCCGGAGAAGGTCCTGCTCGGCGAAGATGGCTAGGCAGTTTTCATATCGCAGGCAGAGCGCCTTCCGGGTCATCCGGGAGGCGCTCTCTTCTTCTCAGCCTTGCTATGAAAAGAGCCCCTGCACAAAGCAGAGGCTCTGAGCAGATCTTGTCTTCGCTCCTAGCGGAAGTTCACGTTCGGATCCTGGTCCTTCAAGACGACGTCGTGTGCTCCGCCCTCGACGAGCGAGGTTGCGCTCACAAGCGTGAGCTTTGCCTTGTCGCGAAGCTCTTTGAGGTTGAGGGCACCGCAGTTGCACATCGTGGAGCGGACCTTCAGGAGCGAGCCATCGACGTTCTCCTTGAGCGAGCCCGCGTACGGGACATAGGAGTCGACGCCTTCGACGAAGGAGAGGCCCTTCTTCTTGCCGCCGAGGTCGTAGCGCTGCCAGTTGCGGGCACGGGCAGAGCCCTCGCCCCAGTACTCCTTCATGTAGGAGCCATTGACATTCACGCGGCGGGTCGGGGACTCGTCGAAGCGTGCGAAGTAGCGGCCGAGCATCATGAAGTCAGCACCCATAGCAAGGGCAAGCGTCATGTGGTAGTCGTAGACGATGCCGCCGTCAGAGCACACCGGCACATAGACGCCGGTCTCCTTGTAGTACTCGTCACGGGCACGGCAGACATCGATGAGAGCAGATGCCTGGCCACGGCCGATGCCCTTCTGCTCGCGCGTGATGCAGATGGAGCCTCCGCCGATGCCAACCTTCACGAAGTCAGCGCCGCAGTCCGCGAGGAAGCGGAAGCCTTCGGCATCGACGACGTTGCCAGCGCCGACCTTCACGGAATCGCCGTAGTGGGCACGAATCCAGTCGAGCGTGAGCTTCTGCCACTCGCTGAAGCCCTCGGATGAGTCGATGCAGAGCGCATCGGCGCCTGCCTCGATGAGGGCAGGGACGCGCTCGGCATAGTCGCGCGTGTTGATGCCGGCGCCGACCATGTAGCGCTTGTGGGCGTCGAGGAGCTCGTTCGGGTTCGACTTGTGGGAGTCGTAGTCCTTGCGGAAGACGAGGGAGACGAGGTGCTGATCCTTGTCGACAATCGGCAGCTGGTTGAGCTTGTGCTCCCAGATGATATCGTTTGCGGTCTTGAGCGTCGTGTCGTCGGGAGCGGTGATGAGCTTTTCGAACGGCGTCATGAAGTCGCGGACAAGCTTGCCACGGTCGTCGCGCGAAGGACGGTAGTCACGGGACGTGACGATGCCGAGGAGCTTGCCGTGGCCGGTGCCGTCATCCGTGACGGGCATGCAGGAGTGGCCCGTCTCTTCCTTCAGGTCCATGACCTGCTGGAGCGTCATGTCAGGCGTGAGCGTCGAGTCGGACTCGACAAAGCCTGCCTTGTAGGACTTGACCTCTGCGACCATCGCAGCCTCGGCCTCCACGGACTGTGAGCCATAGATGAAGCTCATGCCGCCCTGCTGGGCAAGCGCGATTGCCAGACGCGGACCGGAGACAGCCTGCATTATTGCAGACACCATCGGGATGTTGAGCGTGATCGAAGGCTCTTCTCCACGCTTGAAGCGCACGAGCGGTGTCTTCAGGGAAACATTGTCCGGAATGCACTCGGATGATGAATAGCCAGGCACCAGCAGGTACTCAGAGAAAGTGTGGGACTCTCCTTCGAAGAATGTTGCCATGAAGCGTTGCCTCCATCTGCTCGAAACGCTACGTCCGTTTTGGTTGAACGGATTGTAGCACCCATCTGCCTATTATTTGCATCCATTCACCTAAAACGGGGAATCGGGCGCAGAACCCGATTCCCCGCATAAGCTCCCCTATCCTTCGTTCATGACATCCTGGAAGTTGACAGCAATGTCATGCTTCGTGGGCACCCACTCGACCTTCTTGAAGAGTGCTACGACCGTGATCGGAATGTACGTCATCATGAACAGCGGGAACGTGAAGATGTTCGTGATGATGCGCCACTTCTTGCGCGCATGGATGTGCTTGCGCTCGGAGACCGTCGTGATGATTGCGAGCAGGAAGAACACGACATACATGGAGCCGAAGGTCATGACAAGAGAGCCGACACACATGAGGAGCTCGCCCTGCGTTGCCAAAAAACCATGGCTTGCCGCGCCGATGCCGAGATAGGCGGCATTCACGAACGCGGAGATGAGCGTCAAGATCATGCCTGGAGCGATGGTCATGAGCAGGTCATAGGAAGCGAACTGCTTCTTGCGGATGCCGTGGGCAAGGTCGCGCACATAGCTGAAGAAGACCTGGTAGAAGCCCTTCGTCCAGCGCATGCGCTGAATCCAGGATGCCTTGAACGTGACCGGCTGCTCATCGAAGAACTCTGCTGGTGCGTAGCCGATCTGGATGTTGTTCGCGGCGCAGAACGTCGAGAACTGGATGTCCTCCGTGAGCAGGTGGAAATCCCAGCCGTGCATGCCGCGGATGATGCTCGAGGAGACAAGCCAGCCAGAGCCCGAGATGGCAGCAGAGGTGCCAAGCTCCATGCGGGCATTGTTCAGGAACTTCGCCTCGCGCAGGAACCAGAGCGCATAGGCTGCAGAGACCCAGGAGGAATCGAAGTTCTTGGAGTTGCGGTAGGACGTGAGGACCAGATAGCCCTGGTCGAAGGCATCGTTCATGATCTTCGTATAGTCAGGCGAGACGATGTTGTCGGCGTCGAAGACGAAGAAGCCGTCATACTTGTCGCCAGTCTCGTCGAGGATGCGGTTGAACGCATAGTCGAGGACCCAGCTCTTGCCCTTGCGCACAAGGTCATTGCGCTCCCAGGTGATGGCACCGGCATCGAGCGCTTCCTTGTACGTGTTGTCCGTGCAGGCATCTGCCACGACATAGACGTCCATGAGCTCACGCGGATAGTTCTGCGAGAGGATGGAGCGCACGAGGTTGCCGATGACAGGCTCCTCGTTGTGGGCTGCAATCACGAAGGCATAGCAGTGCTGCTTCTTGGCAGGCGGTATCTTCACGTCGCCGCGTCTCCACACATGCAGGATATAGACGAACTGGTAGAAGTATGCCAGCGTGAAGAACAGCAGCATGATGAAGTTGAAGATTACGATGGGCGTCAGGCCCGCCTTGATCATCGTATATCCCACGAAGCAACCCCTCTTTCCTCAGGCGCACGTCGGGCGCTCTCACAGGGACAGGCCAAGCTCCGGGCACACCTCGCGTCCCCGCTCGGTCTGGCCCATCGAGGTACCTTGAAGTGATTCTAATACATTCAGAAGATCGTCTGGCAGTCTGTCAGCCAACTCTATGGTCTCTCCAGTACATGGATGGTCGAAGCGAATATGCCAGGAGTGGAGGAACTGCCGTGTGAGCCCCTTGTTCTGAAGGAGGCTGCCCTTTCCGTAGAGCGGATCTCCTACAACCGGGTGTCCGATATGGCGCATATGCACACGGATCTGGTGCGTGCGTCCCGTATAGAGATGGCACTCGAGGAGGCTGTAGCCTTCGTCGCGCCTTCCCGCCTCGAAGCGCTCGAGCGTCTTGAACGTCGTGATCGCTTCGCGTGCCCCCGGATCGTCCGATACCGCCATGCGCAGGCGGTCCTTCGTGGACCTCGCAATGCCCGTCACGATCGTGCCGTCGTCAGGTGCTACATAGCCATGCACGAGCACGACATAGCGCCTGTCGAGGACACGGAGGCGGATGAGGTCCTGGAGCGCCTTCTGCGTCCTGTCATCCTTGGCAGCAACCATGAGGCCCGAGGTATCGCGGTCGAGCCTGTGCACGATGCCGGGGCGCTCCTCTCCCTGGAGCATGCCGAGATGTCCATAGCCGCAGTGAGCGACGAGCGCATTGGCAAGCGTATCGTCCACGTGTCCTGGCGCCGGATGGCAGACAAGGCCTGCCTGCTTCGAGAGCACGATCAGATATTCGTCCTCGAAGCGGATATCGAGCGGTATATAGGGATTGGGGGCAAGAGGGCCGCCTACCTCTTCCGGCTCTTCGACTTCGGCCTGGATGCGGTCGCCCAAGCATACCTTCTCGCTCTTCGAGTCGGCATGCGTGCTGTTGATCGTGACGGCACCGGATTCGATGAGCTTGGCGCAGGCGCTCCTCGACGGCATATTGTCCTGAGATGCCAGAAAGCTGTCGAGACGTTCGCCGTCGCCTTCCGGCCCCACGAGAAATGTCCTGAGTGCACTAGCCACGCCTGTCCTCGCCTCCCTCACGGATAAGGCAGATGAGAACGCAGATGACGCCCAGCGTCACGAAGATGTCTGCGACATTGAAGACCGGAAAGTCCATGAACTGGGTCGCGAAGAAGTCTGTGACAGATCCCTGGACGAGGCGGTCGATCATGTTGCCGATGCCGCCGCCTGCGACAGCGCCAAGCGCGAGTGCGAACGGCACCGAGAGCTCTTCCTTCCAGACGGCGAGAAGAGCCAGGATGAAGATGGCGACAGCTATTGCGACGAAGAAGAAGCCCTTGCCCTCGCCCATCGAGAAGGCAGCGCCTGTGTTCTCCACATGGAGAAGGCGCAGCACGCCGGGAATGAAGGGGGCAGTGTCTCCTGTCTTTGGGAGCGTGCTCCTCACCCAGGCCTTCACAATCTGGTCCAAGATGACAGCCACTGCCGCCATCGCCAGAAAGAGCGTGATCCTTGTCCTTCGTCCTGCCTTTGCCATCCATCCTCCTTCTTCATGAAAAGGCGGCCATGCCAAGCACGGCCGCCTCCTATTGTTGCACGGAATCGCTATGCGCGTGCGTTTGCCTCTTCGACGGCTGCGTGGCAGCGCGGGCAGAGGCCGTCTGCGCCGAGCGTGCGCCAGTTCCAGCAGCGCGGGCACTTCTCGCCCTCGGCCGGAAGCACGGTGCAGGCAAGCTCGTCGCCCTCGGAGAGCTTCACGTCAGAGCAGACGAACGGCTCGGCGAGATCGCAGCCAAGCTCGCCAGCGAGGAGCTCATACAGATCATGCGGCAGCACGAGCTCGGCACGAGCGGCCTGGGACGTCTTCTCGGAAATCGTCCCTGCTGCCTGCGCCTCCTCGTATGCCTTCGTGAAGGCGCTCCTGGCCTCGGTCATTGCGTTGTAGGCCGGCAGGTACTTCTCGAAGACCTCGTCTGCGACCGGATTCTCGAACCAGTCGAGAAGGGCGGCGAACGTCTGGCCGTCCTTGAGCGACTTCGGCAGGTATGCCATGGCCTCGTCGGTCGTGTAGGCAAGGATCGGCTGGAAGTCGTGGATGAGCATCGAGAGGATGTATGCCCAGGTCGTCTGTGCGCTCCTGCGCTCCTTCGAGTCCCTGCCGCCGCAGTACATGCGGTCCTTCGTCGCGTTCAGGTAGCCGTTCGAGAGCTCCGTCACGTAGTCGTAGAGGTTGCGGTAGACGACGTTGAAGCGATACTCGCCATACGCCTTCTCGACAGCCTTGTGGACCTCGCACATATGGGCAAGTGTCAGCTTGTCGTAGGCCGTGAGCTCCTCGAAGGGAAGTCCGTCGGCATCAAGCTCGAACTGGCCCTCGAGCTCGCCGAGGAGGAACCTGAACGTGTTCCTGATCTTGCGGTAGGCATCGCCGACGTGGTCCAGGATCGTATCGTCGCAGGGGACATCGGTCGACGTATCGACAGAGGCCACCCAGAGACGCAGGACATCGGCACCGCGTGTGTTGCAGACCTTGTTCGGGTCGATGACATTGCCGAGGGACTTGGACATCTTGCGCCCTTTGCCGTCAAGCGTGAAGCCCTGGGAGACGACAGACTTGTAGGGAGCTACGCCGTAGGCGCCCACGCTTGTCATGAGCGAGCTCATGAACCAGCCGCGGTGCTGGTCGGAGCCCTCGAGGTACATGTCGGCAGGGAACTTGAGGTACGGACGGTGCTTGCAGACAGCAGTGTGCGAGACGCCAGAGTCCCACCAGACATCGAGGATGTCCTTGTTCGCCTTGAGGTTGTGGCTGCCGCACTTCGGGCAGACGCAGGCATCGCCGAGGTAGTCCTTCGGATCCTCCGTAAACCAGGCATCGGAACCCTTGGCACGGAAGAGGTCGATGACCTTGTCGAGCGTCTCGTCATTCAGCACGGTCTCGCCGCAGTCCTGGCAGGTGTAGGCAGGGATGGGCACGCCCCAGTTCCTCTGGCGCGAGATGCACCAGTCCGGGCGCTGCTCGACCATGGAGCCGATGCGCTTGATGGAATGGGCCGGATAGAAGCGGACGTGGCTGAGCGCGTCGAGCGCCTCCTTGCGAAGGCCGGTCTGGTCCATGGAGACGAACCACTGGCTCGTGGCACGGAAGATGACCGGCTGCTTGCAGCGCCAGCAGTGCGGATAGGAGTGCGTGATGTCTTCATGAAGGATGAGGGTGCCACGCTCCTGGAGCCACTCGATGATCTTCGGGTTGGCATCGTTCACGTTCATGCCGGACCAGGGGCCGCCTGTGCCCATGCCGTCGCCCTTGTAGAAGTTGCCGTCGTCGTCGACCGGCATCACGATCGGGATGTTGAAGCGCATGCCGGCATTGTAGTCGTCGACGCCGTGGCCGGGAGCGGTGTGGACGATGCCGGTACCATCTTCGAGCGTGACGTAGTCAGCATAGATGAACTCGCCCTCGACGCCCTGGTCGCCGAAGATCGGCTGCTTGTACTTATTGTGGCAGAGCTCGGTGCCCGTCATCTTCCAGACAGAGCCGTCAGCGGTGCGGGCAAGCTCGTAGTCGCTGTAGCCGAACTTCTCGCAGTCCTTCTCGACGAGCGCCTCTGCCATGAGCTCGCAGCGTCCGTCAACGACGACGCCGACGTACTCGGCTTCAGGATGGAGGATCACGGCGTCATCGGCAGGAAGGGTCCAGGGCGTCGTCGTCCAGATGTCGACCCAGAGATTTCCCTTGTAGGCCTCGAGTCCCTCCGGCACTGTCGTCATCTCGAAGCGCACGAAGATTGCCGGCGACACCTCGTCGCTGTACTCGATCTCCGCCTCGGCGAGAGCCGTATGGCAGTGCATGCACCAGTGCACCGGCTTCCTGCCACGATAGATGGCGCCCTTGTCGAAGATGGCTTTGAAGATCTCGACGTCGGTCGCATCGTAGTCATGCGTGTAGGTCAGATACGGATTTGCCCACTCGCCGAGGACGCCGAGGCGCTTGAAGCCCTGGCGCTGCGTGTCGACCTGCTCGACAGCCATCTTGTTGCAGATCTCGCGGATCTTGACGGTCGGGAGCTGGTTGAACTTCTCCGTGCCGAGCTTCTCCTCGACCTTGTGCTCGATCGGCTGGCCGTGGCAGTCCCAGCCCGGAACATACGGCGTCTGGTAGCCGCGCATGGACCAGTAGCGGTTGATGATGTCCTTCGAGATCTTGTTCTGTGCATGTCCCAGATGGATCGGGCCGTTTGCATACGGAGGTCCGTCATGCAGCACGAACTTCTCGTGACCTTCGTTCTTCTTGAGAAGCAGGCCGTACACATCGTTCTGCTCCCACTGCTCGAGACGTTTGGGCTCATGCTGTGCAAGGCCTGCACGCATGGGGAACCCGGTCTTCGGCAGGTTCATCGTCTTCTTGAACTCGTTAGCCACCTTGAGACCCTCGCTTTCCGGAAAGCTTTAGGGCTTTCCCTCCCAAAGGACGCCTTGCATAAATAAAGCGCCCCGTCCCTCTTGCTGGGACGAAGCGCTGCTTTTGGCACACTTCGCTTGTAGACCACCCAGCGAGCGGAAACTCCGCCGTACTCGGCTGGCCTATGACGGCGGCCAATCCGGTGGTGCCTACTGGCAGGGCTTCTGCGTTCGGGCCACGGCTCCAAGGTGATATTCCCTTCCGCTCCGGTCACGGGATTCCAGCAGCCCCGCTCTCTGGCGGCCGTGCTTGGAAGGTACTCGTCCTCTTCATTGCCTCTGGCGACACATAGTAGCACTCATCGGCCGCCGAAGGCACCTGCTCATATATTCTGGACAGAGAAACGATGCCGCCCTGAAACAATTGCTGCCGGAACGCTCGTGGCGCATCTCTTATATATGCTCTTATATGCTCTTATGCCTTCCGCTCATGGATTTGTCGCATCCTTGCTCAATCTGGTATGCCAGTATGGTCACATCTATGTAGATATGACAAGAAGAAAGCAGAGCATGGGCGAACCAGAACCGGCCGACAGGCGCTATCTCGAGCTTCTCTCAGAGAAGTTCCCGACCGCCCAGACGGCATTCACCGAAATCATCAATCTCGAAGCCATCCTCAACCTGCCGAAGGCAACCGAGCACTTCGTCTCCGACATCCACGGAGAGTACGAGGCCTTCGAGCATATCCTCAACAACTGCTCGGGCGTCATCCGCGAAAGGGTGCGCTCGACGTTCTCTCTGGAGCTCACGACAAGCGAGCAGCAGGACCTCTGCACCCTCATCTATTATCCGCAGGAGAAGCTCCGCCGCATGAAGGAGGAGGGGCGCGCGACCGAGGAATGGTATGCCATCTCCCTTACACGCCTCGTGCGTCTGGCACGCTACCTTTCGGGCTCCTACACGCGCTCGAAGGTCAGGAAGGCGATGCCCGTCGCCTATGCCTACATCATCGACGAACTCCTTCACTTCACGCCGGACGAGCGCAAGGTGCGCCAGGTCTACCACGAGCGCATCATCACCTCGATCATCGACACGGGGTCTGCTGACGACTTCATCTGCTCTCTTGCCTCCTTGATCAAGCGCCTCGCGGTCGACACGCTCCATGTGGTCGGAGACATCTATGACCGTGGCCCTCACGCCGAGCTCATCATCGAGCGCCTCATGCGCTACCACTCGGTCGACATCCAGTGGGGAAACCACGATATCCTCTGGATGGGGGCAGCAGCAGGGTCTCCCGTCTGTCTTGCCGCCATCATCCGCAACAACATCCACTACGACGCTCTTGCCATCCTCGAGAACTCCTATGGGATAAGCCTGAGGGAGCTTGCCCTCTTCGCCGAACGCACCTACCAGAAGGACGACGTGCTCTCCCCCTTCGAGAAGGCCATTTCCGTCATCATGTTCAAGCTCGAAGGCCAGACGATCCAGCGTCATCCGAACTGGCAGATGGAAGGACGTCTCCTTCTCGGCAACATCGACAAGGAGCGCGGCTGTGTGCGCATCGGAGACAAGGAATATGAGCTCGCGACGTCCGACTTCCCGACCGTCGATTCCGAGCACCCCTATCAGCTGAGCGTCGAGGAGTCCAAGGTCATGGCCCATCTCGTCGAGAGTGCACGCTCATCGGAGCGCCTGCAGCGCGACATCGGCTTCCTCTATGACCATGGATCCATGTATCTCGTGCACAACAGGAATGTCCTCTTCCATGCCTGTCTGCCGATGAAGCAGGATGGCTCCTTCAATCCCGTGAAGCACGGGGATACGCTCTATGCAGGCAAGGCCTACCTTGACTATGCAGAGCGTGTCGCAAGGACCGCCTGGCACCAGCATGACCAGCTCTCGCTCGACTGGATGTGGTATCTCTGGTGCGGCCGCTTCTCGCCGCTCTCGGGCCGCGAGGTCAGGACCTTCGAGCGCACCTATGTGAAGGATCAGACTACCTGGAAGGAGCCGAGAGACCCCTACTATGCGCTCGTGAGCAAGCCCGAGATCGCAGACCGCGTGCTTGCCGAGTTCGGCCTCACAGGACCGCACTGCCACATCGTGAACGGGCACACGCCGGTGCACGCCTCGGCGGGCGAGAGCCCCATCCGCGCAGACGGCAAGGTCCTCGTGATCGACGGCGGCTTCTGCCGCGCCTACCACCACACGACAGGCATTGCAGGATACACGCTCATCGCCGAGGCCACAGGCATGCGCATCAAGGCGCACCGCCCCTTCAGCTCCATCCATGATGTGCTCGACCTCAACGAGGACATCGTCTCCGATACCGACAAGTTCGAGTATGAGGAGAGGCCGCTCCTGATCGGCGACACGGACACCGGCGCTGAGATCCGGCAGCAGATAGCAGATCTCAGGGCGCTTCTCGATGCCTACCGATGCGGCCTACTTGTGGAGCACGCCGCACACTGACGGGACGATTTGCCGCATTCTCTCCAGAATTCGGAGATGTGTGTCTCTATTTCCGGCCTTAGGGTACATGTTCTGTCAATGCAGTTGGAAATGGGTGCTCAGGCGCCCGCAAGGAGAAGACGATGGACAACAAGAAGCAACGACAGTCGATGATCTTGTACCTGATCGTCGCTATCGCGCTGATCTTCGGCCTGAACTCGTACTTCAACCCCACCATGTACCAGCAGGTGACGGATGTAAGCTACAGCACGTTCCTCGAGATGGTCGATGACAACCAGGTCTCCAAGGTCGACCTGGATACCAGCACGAACGAGATCACGTTCAAGGCAAAGGACTCCTCGGGTGTCGAGAAGACCTATTCGACGACCGCATTCCCGAACGATGACGGACTCGTGGACAGGCTCACCGAGCACAAAGTCGACATGTCGGCATCCATCCCGAACGAGAACCAGAACCTGCTCTACTATATGCTCCTGAGCTACATCCTGCCGCTTGCAATCGTGTTCTTCTTGGGCTGGCTCATCAACCGCCGCATGCGCAAGCAGATGGGCGACACGATGGACTTCTCGGGCGGATCGGGCTTTGGCGGCCTTGGAGGAGGCGGCCTCGGCAAGTCCTCTGCCAAGGAGGTCAAGGGCGAAGAGGTCCACACGACCTTCAAGGATGTCGCAGGCCAGGACGAGGCAAAGGAATCCCTGCAGGAGATCGTGAACTTCCTGCAGCACCCTGAGAAGTACAACGAGATCGGTGCACGCTGCCCCCGTGGCGCCCTGCTTGTCGGCCCTCCGGGCACAGGCAAGACCCTCCTCGCACGTGCTGTCGCAGGCGAGGCCGGCGTCACGTTCTTCCAGATCTCCGGCTCCGAGTTCGTCGAGATGTTCGTCGGCCGTGGTGCCGCAAAGGTCCGCGACCTCTTCAAGGAAGCGAACAAGAAGGCTCCCTGCATCGTCTTCATCGATGAGATCGATGCTGTCGGCAAGAGGCGCGACACCTCGATCAACTCCAACGACGAGCGCGAGCAGACACTGAACCAGCTCCTCTCCGAGATGGATGGCTTTGACAACCACAAGGGCATCGTCGTGCTTGCCGCCACGAACAGGCCCGAGACGCTCGACCCGGCACTGCTGCGCCCAGGCCGCTTCGACCGCCGCATCCCCGTCGAGCTCCCCGATCTTGCCGGCAGGAAGGCAATCCTTCAGCTCCACGCGAACGACGTGAAGATGGAGCCGGGCATCGACCTCGATGTCATTGCCCGCTCGACCCCAGGCGCTTCCGGCGCTGATCTTGCCAACATCATCAATGAGGCAGCCCTTCGCGCAGTCCGCATGGGCAGGAAGCGCGTCTCCCAGGAAGACATCCAGGAGTCCGTCGAGGTCGTAATCGCCGGCGAGAAGCGCAAGTCGACGGTGCTCTCCGAGCATGAGAAGCAGGTCGTCTCCTACCACGAGGTCGGCCACGCTATCGTCGCCGCCACCCAGCGCTCCGATGCTCCGGTCCAGAAGATCACGATCGTGCCGCGCACGTCGGGCGCTCTCGGCTATACGATGCAGGTCGACGAGAACGAGCATTTCCTGTCCACGAAGAAGGACATGGAAGAGCAGATCGCTGTCCTCTGCGGCGGCCGCGCTGCTGAGGAGCTCATCTTCGGCGAAGCCACGAACGGTGCCTCGAACGATATCGAGAAGGCGACGCAGATCGCCCGCGCCATGGTCACGCAGTACGGCATGACCGAAGAGCTCGGCATGGTCGCCCTGGGCCAGCAGAGGAACCGCTACCTCGGCGGCGGATCTGAGCTCACCTGCTCCGAAGGCACGGCCGAAAAGGTCGACGAGATGATCCAGAAGATTGTCGAGGAGGGCCACCAGACCGCCCTCAAGACGCTCCAGGACCACCGCTTCAAGCTCCATGAGATTGCCCGCTATCTCCAGAAGAAGGAGACCATCACGGGCGAGGAGTTCATGGCAATGTTCACGCGCGATGACGGCTTCGCTCCGCGCCCTGCACAGGCCCCGGCCCAGCAGTAGGACATCTGCTCTGCCGCAAGCAAGCGGGAGGCACTCACCAGTGCCTCCCGCTTTTTCATGTCAAGCTATTCTCTTTGCGCTCTCCCCTAGCGCCTGGCGCAGAGCTCCCAGAACGTGACTGCCGAGCTTGCTGCCACATTGAGCGAATCGACGCCGTGGCTCATCGGGATGATAGCGTGCCTGTCGCAGCGCGAGAGCACCTCATCGGAGAGTCCATAGCCTTCAGAGCCGAAGAAGAGCGCCTCATGGAGAGGTTCCTTCAGGGCCGGATCCGAAAGCGGCACCGCATCATCCGTGAGCGCCAATGCCACCGATGCGAAGCCCTTGCGTTCCAGGAGTGCGAAGAAGTCCCCAGGCCATCTGTCCTCCGCCTTTGCCCACGGCACCTGGAAGATCGTTCCCATGGATACCCTCACAGACCGCCTGTTCCAGGGATCGGCACAGCTAGGTGCCACGATCACGCCGTCCACGTCGAGCGCCGCGGCAGAGCGGAAGAGCGCCCCCACATTCGAGACATCGACGAGCCCTTCGAGCACCGCGAGGCGCACGCGCTCCTTCTCTGCGCAGAGGCGCTCCAGAAGCCCTTCTGCGGAAGGCAGCTGCGGGCGCTTCATCGCAGCGAGGACACCACGGTTGAGCCTATATCCTATGACCTTCTCCGACATGTTATGCGGAAGGAGAAGCACCGGCACATCGTCTGGCCAGACAGCCAGAAGGGATGAAATGCTTCCGACCTGCGATTCGTCTGCCAGAAGCGAGATCGGACGCACGCCTTCCTTGAGCGCTACCTCGATAGCGATCTGGGACTCGCAGATGAGAAGGGCACGTTCCGGCTCGAGCTCGCATCTCAGCTGATGGTTCGTGAGCCTCAGATACGGGTCGAGCCTTGGATCTTCGAGGTCTTCGATCAATTCTGGCTTCACGTTCTGGACCTTTCGTTTGAGCTCTGCCGTACGCCTTCCAATGCTGCTACGATAGCATCTCCGGAACCCAAGACAGGAAAGAGAGTCGAAGAGCAGTGTCCAGACATATGGAAAGCGATACGAGAAGGCCTGCCCGCAGCGCAGCGCATATATCGACCGCACAGGATGGGCAGAGCACCCCGAAGCATGAGGCAAGGCACAAGGCGCCCAGGCAGGAGCGTCCAGAACAGAGGAAGCAGAGGCGCAGGAAGGCCTCGAAGGCTCCCATCATCATCGCTGTCCTCGCTGCCATCTATCTTGTTGGCTCCGTCTTCTTCCTGAGCCATGCCCTTCCTGGCACCACGGCAGCAGGCAGAGACATTGCATTCGCAGGCTCCTCCAAGATCTCTGCCACCCTCAGGGATGCGTCTGATGGCTTCTCGGTCACCGTCACCGATGCGGATGGCACTGAGAGCTTCACGGTCTCGGGCGATAGTGCAGGCTTTGCTTACGATGCAGACAAGGCTGCTTCCGAGCTCCTCAAGGCCCAGAACGGCTTCGTGTGGCCTGTCGCAGCTGTGCGTTCCCTCTTCGCGAAGACTGATATCGTGCTTCCGTCTGATGCCGTCACGCTCGACGAGGAAGCCCTCTCGGATGCCGTGAGCACGGCCGTCGAGAACGTGAACGAGACAGCCACGCCCTCTGAGGATGCTCATCTTGCCTACGACGCAAGCCAGTCAACCTTTGTCGTCGCTTCTGAGACGAGGGGCACCCAGCTTCACGAGGACATCGTCGAGAACGCCGTGCGGACATCTTTCCAGCATCTGGCAAGCTCCTGCAAGCTGAACGATGCTGCCTATATCGCGCCAGAGGTCCTCTCGACCGATGAGCGCCTCGCCACTGCCATCCCTGCCGCCAACTCCCTCATGGGCGCCCAGCTCACGATCACGCTCGACGGCACGACCGTAGCGACGCCTTCCGACAACGTCGTCGCTGACTGGATCGAACTCGATGATTCCTTCATGCCGCAGCTGACGCAGGATGCCATCGAGAAGTGGGCAGAGGACAATTTCGATACCGTGGGGACCACGCGTACATTCACGAACTATGCAGGCGAGACGAAGACTGTCTCCTGCAACACGAACCCCGAGTCGGAAAGCACCTATGGCCAGCTTGTGGATGCTGAGAGCTTCGCTCAAGAGGCCTATGCCGCCGCCATGGCAAAGGACACTGCGACAATCGATATCCACGTCACACAGGAGGCAGATGGCTTCACGGAAGCCGGTGCGGCTGACTGGGGAGACCGCTACATCGACGTGGACATCACGAACCAGCATGCCGTGCTCGTGGATGCAGGACAGGTGCTCTGGGAATCCGATGTCGTGACCGGCAATGTCGCTGCCGGCAATGACACACCTCAGGGCGTCTTCACGATCCAGAACATGATGAACTCCATCACGCTCACGGGCGAGGATGCCTCCGAAAACTTCGTATACAACTGGATGGGCTTCATCAGCACGGTCTGGGGCCTCCATGATGCAACGTGGAGAACCGAGTTTGGCGGCGACATCTACAAGACAGAAGGCAGCCACGGCTGCGTGAACCTGCCGCTCGATGCGGCCAACGAGCTCTACGATCTCGTGCATGTCGGCGACGTCGTGGTCGTGCACGAGTAGAGCCTCTTTCTCCGTTCGCACAGGACGGTCTGCCATTTGCCGCTCTAAGGGATGCATTCATCCATATCTGCTGCAAGATTTATGGCACTATCCGCACCCGAGCGAAAGGAGCCTCCATGGGCCAGTATGTTCTGAACGAGAAGGATGGCCGCTACCTCTTCAACCTGTGCTCCAGCAATGGCCACATCCTGGGCACGTCTCTTGTCTTCCCGTCGCGCGAGGAGTGCCTTGCCGGCATCGATGCCGTGCGCGAGGATGCACCGGCTGCTGCTGTCGAGGATTCGACCGTCGATGCCTTCAAGCGCGAGCCGGCACCGAAGTACCGCATCTACGAGACGCTCTCGGGCAACTACTTCTTCCGCTTCTTCACGAAGGACAACGGCGACATCTTCCAGTCGCACAGCTACGAGAAAAAGGAGAGCCTCCTTCGGCGCATAGAGCGCATGCGCAATGAATGCGATTCCTCCATCGCTGCTGACGATATGTAGACATCAGCCGAAAGACGTGAACTCATATACATGAAAGCCCTCCCACGCCAGAGCATGGGAGGGCTTCTTTGTGTCTATGAATGCTGTTCTAGACGAGGTACTCGGCAATCTGGACGGCGTTCGTTGCAGCGCCCTTGCGGATCTGGTCGCCGCAGCAGAAGAACGTGAGGCCGTTGACGCCATCTGCAGCGGAGAGGTCGCGGCGGATCCTGCCGACGAAGACGAGGTCCTGGTCGGAGGTATCGAGCGGCATCGGGTAGCGCAGGTTCGCAGGGTCATCGACGACCTTGACGCCGGGAGCCGTGGAAAGGATCTCGCGTGCCTCATCCGGCGAGAGCGGGTTCTCGAACTCGAGCGTGATGGACTCGGAGTGGGAGCGCATGATGGGGACGCGGACGCAGGTGCAGTTCACGCGGACCTCCGGCAGGTGCATGATCTTCCTGCCTTCGTTCTGCATCTTCCACTCCTCGGACGTGTAGCCCTCGTCCTTGAAGCTGCCAATCTGCGGAATCAGGTTCATGGCAAGCTGGTAGGCGAAGGGGCTTGTATCCCCTACCTCGCCACCCTCGGCGAGCACCTTGAGCTCGCGTGTGAGCTCTGTGAGGCCCGGCATGCCAGCGCCGGATGCTGCCTGGTAGGTAGAGACAATCATGCGCTTCAGGCCTGCCGCCTTGTGGAGCGGATAGGTCGGCACAAGGCCGATGATCGTTGCGCAGTTGGGATTCGCAATGATGTTGCGGGGATGGTTCTGGATGTCTTCCGGATTGATTTCAGGAACGACCAGCGGCACATCCGGATCGAGACGGAAGGCATGCGAGTTGTCGACGCAGACCGCACCACGTGCTGCCGCCTCGGGCAGAAGTGCCTTGGCAATGCCGTCTCCTGCTGCACCGAGGACGATATCGATGCCGTCAAAGGCCTCAGGCTTTGCTTCCTTGACCTCGACCTCCTCGCCTTTGAACGTCAAGGTCTTGCCGGCGCTCTTCGCGCTGGCAAGCGGCACCAGCTCGCTTACCGGGAAGTTGCGCTCTTCGAGGCACTGCCTCATCTGGGTTCCGACGACGCCCGTGGCGCCGAGGATAGCTACGCGCTTTCCTGCCATGGTTCTTGCTCCTATTCCACCATCTCGTCAGCGAATGCCAGGTAGATGGTACGTATTGCCCGTTCGAATTCGGCGTTGTCCACGCCGAAGATGATGTTGATCTCCTGAGAGCTCTGCGTGATCAGGCGGATGTTGATGCCGTTCTCGCCGAGCGTGGAGAAGATGCGGCCCGAGGTGCCGACGCGCTTCGACATGTTGCGGCCGACGACCGTGATGAGAGCCAGGCCATCGATGACACGGACCTCATCCGGCTGGACCTCTTCCTGGATGTCGCCCACAATCGAGTAGAGGCAGTCATGCACATCGGCTGCATTCACGACGACGCCGAAGGAGTCGATGCCGGTCGGCACATGCTCTATCGAGACGCCGTAGCGCTCGAAGATGGAGAGCACGCGGCGAAGCACGCCCACAGCCGTCGACATATGGTTCTGCTTCACGTAGACGCAGAGGAAGTCCTTCTTGCCAGCGATGCCTGTGATCAGGTGCTCGACAGAGTCATCCGTCGCTTCCTCGGAGATGATGGTGCCCTCGGCATGCGGGTCGTTCGTATTCTTGATTGCAATAGGGATGCCGACCTCACGTACCGGGAATATCGCCTCCTCGTGGAGGACCGAAGCTCCCATGTAGGAGAGCTCGCGCATCTCGTCGAACGTGATGCGGTGGATGGGGCGGGGATGCTCGACAATGCGCGGGTCGCAGGACAGGAACCCTGACACATCGGTCCAGTTCTCATAGAGGTCGACGCCTATGGCACGCGCGACGATAGCGCCGGTGATGTCGCCGCCGCCGCGGTCGAAGAGGCGAATCTCGCCTTCGGGCGTCGCACCATAGAAGCCCGGAATCAGGAACGGGCCTATCTTCTTTGCCATCTCGTGGATGTTGTGCGTCGCCTTTGTCATGCTCACTTTGCCATTGCGGTGGAAGCGCATGACGTCAGCAGCATCGACGAAAGGAAGGCCAAGGTATTCAGCCATGAGCTGGCCCGTGAAGTACTCGCCACGTGAGACGATGTACTCAGGCGAATACTCGGTCACATGAGCCTCGAACTCGTCGAACTCCTCCTCGATCGGATAGGCAAGGCCGAGCTCGCGTGCGATCTCGACGAAGCGGGCCTTGATCTGCTCCATGAGAGGCGTTGCATCCACGTGGTACTTCACATGTGCGCAGACGAGATAGAGCAGGTCGGTAACCTTGTCGTCGTCCTTCGAGCGGCGTCCTGCTGCAGAGACGACGATGAACTGGCGGGCAGGGTCTGCCTCGACGATGCTCTTGACCTTCCTGAACTGGTCTGCCGAAGCGACGCTGGAGCCGCCGAATTTTGCAACCTTGAGCACGTTATGCCTCCTGCGGGAATGCTGCCATGAAGGCAGCAGGGTCTTTTTCAAGCTGCTTCTCATAGAGCGCACGGGCGGCCTCGACATTCAGGCCGTCGAGGCGCCAGTAGCCCTCGAGATAGGGCTTGGCACCTTCCGGCGCATCTGCCTTCGTGCGCAGAAGGTAGCTGCCCTTGAGAAGGGCAGGATCCCAGGCAAGCGGCTCGTCGAACCGGTAGGTGGGCTCGGCGCCCTCGGCGCAGTCGAGGAGATCCTGGACAATTGCGTTGCCAGTCGGCAGGCTTCCTGCACCCTGGCCATAGAACTTGAGCGTGCCGATCGTCGCACCGTCGAGCGTCACGAGGTTGAAGTTCGAGGGGACATCCGCCTCGAGCGTGCGCAGCGGCATGCAGACCGGCTCGACTGCTGCGGCGTAGCGGCCATCCTGCTGAGTCGCGCGGCCGAGAAGCTTCACGACGTATCCCCTGCTCTCGAGGAACGTGAGGTCCGCAATCTTCAAGTTCCTGATGCCGGTTGTAGGAATGTCCTTCTGGCAGGCACAGCCGAAGGCAACCGACGTGCCGATGATCGTCTTGTTCTTCACGTCGATGCCGTCGATGTCGGCCGTGGGGTCGCGCTCGGCATATCCCAGGCGCTGTGCCTCGGCAAGAGCGACATCGAAGTCGACCGCGTCATCGCGCATCTTCTCGATGATGTAGTTCGTCGTGCCGTTCATGATGCCGGAGATGGCAGAGATCTTGTCGATGCGCTTCGCCTTCAGGATAGAGGCGATCCAGGGAATGCCACCGCCGCAGGTAGCCTCGATGAAGAGGCGGGCACCGCTCTTTGCGGCATGCTCGGCGAACTCCTGGAAGTAGGCTGCGACGACTGCCTTGTTGGACGTGACGACAGACTTGCCAGCATCGAGGGCACGCAGGATATAGGTATGTGCCGGCTCGAGGCCGCCCATGCACTCGACGACGGCAGTTATTTCAGGGTCGTTCGCGATATCATCGAAGTTCGAAGTCATGCGCGGTTCCGTGCAGCGGTCCGGCAGCTCGAGGATGCGCGTGACCTTGAGGGTGGGTACCGAGCTTTCGATGATCTGGACAACGCCACGACCGACCGTACCGTGGCCAAGCAGGGCTACGTTCATATATCATCCAATCTTTCCAACGTGTGACGGAAGCCCGTCTTCCTGATGAACACCGCTATCATGGACCACAAGCGCCCGTAAAACCCAGACGCAAGGGGCAATCAAATGGTGAACACTTTCTACCACAGTACACGCAGCTGTGCGCAAACCGTAACAAGCAAGCAAGCAATCCTTCAAGGTCTTGCCCCAGATGGAGGCCTCTATGTCTCCGATGAGCTTGGCAAGAACAAGATTTCGCTCTCCGTTATGGTGGCTGGCACCTACCACGAAAATGCGAAGAAGGTGCTTGGCGCCCTCCTCACCGACTACACGGAAGAGGAGCTTTCGCAGTGCGTCGAGAACGCATATGGCAAGAAGTTCGATACAGCAGCCGTGACGCCGGTGACCGAGCTGGGAGCTGACTGGCTCCTCGAGCTCTTCCATGGACCGACCTGCGCCTTCAAGGATGTCGCGCTCCAGATGCTTCCGCAGCTCATGAGCGTCGCGCGCGAAGGAGATGGCCGCAATGTCATGATTGTGACCGCCACCTCGGGCGATACCGGAAAGGCTGCCCTTGAAGGCTTTGCCGATGTGCCAGGCTGCGGCGTCACGGTCTTCTATCCTGATGGGAAGGTCTCGGACATCCAGTATCTCCAGATGGTCTGCCAGAAGGGCGCCAATGTCTGCGTCTCGGGCATCCGCGGCACGTTCGATGATGCCCAGACCGGCGTGAAGCGCATCTTCTCCGACACGTCCCTCAAGGAGCGCCTGGCGAAGAAGAATATCGTGCTCTCGAGCGCGAACTCGATCAATGTCGGCCGCCTTGTCCCGCAGGTCACCTACTACTTCGATGCCTATGCCCAGCTTGTGCGCAGAGGCGCCCTCAAGGAAGGCGACGCGATCGACTTCTGCGTCCCGACCGGAAACTTCGGCGATGTCCTGGCTGGCTGGTTCGCAAAGCAGCTTGGCCTTCCCGTACGCCACCTCATCGTCGCCTCGAACACGAACAAGGTCCTGACCGACTTCATCGAGACCGGCACCTATGACCGCCGCCGCGACTTCGTGAAGACGATCTCCCCTTCGATGGACATCCTCGTGTCCTCGAACCTCGAGCGCCTGCTCTACTACCTGTCGGACGGCGACTGCGACTACATCGCTTCCCTCATGAACGACCTCAATGAAAAGGGCCTCTATACCGTGAAGCCGGAAATCCTTGCACGCATCCAGGAGACGTTCCGTGCTGGCTTTGCAACGGATGCCGAGACCCGTGCCACGATCAAGAGCACCTATGAGAAGGACCAGGTCCTGATCGATACGCACACCGCAGTTGCGAAGTGCGTGCTCGACCGCATCCCCAAGGATGGCACTGAGCGTGTCTGCCTCTCGACAGCAAGCCCCTACAAGTTCTGCTCCGACGTGCTCCAGGCGCTCGGCGAGCCGACCGAAGGCATGAACGACTTTGCCTGCATGGACGCGCTCGAGGCTGCGACACACACGGTAGCGCCCGTGCAGCTCTCATCGCTTCGCTTCTCCGAGAAGCTCCACACGGGCGTCTGCGACATCGAGGGCATGGGTGCCGTCGTCGAGGATGCCTCTCTCAAGATCTTTGCGAGGAGCTAGCATGGCAGACAGCGTATGGGTGGGCGTTCCTGCCACATCTGCCAATGTCGGCGTCGGCTTTGACTGCCTGGGGCTTGCCCTCGATCTCGAGGCACGCTTCGGCTTCGAGAAGTCGGACCATCTCGAGATCTTGGGCTGCGAGGAGCGCTTCCGGGGCGATGACAACCTCGTGCTCGCAAGCTACCGCGGCGCTACCAGAAGGCTCGGTCTCGAGCCGGTGCCGCTGCGTCTCACGATCGAATCCCCCATCCCGCTCTCAGGGGGCCTGGGATCGAGCTCTGCCTGCGTCGTTGCCGGCATCCTGGCTGCACAGGCGCTTGCCGACAGGCCCTACGACGAGCGGTTCACGCTCGATCTGGCAACGCATCTCGAAGGTCACCCGGACAATGTGGCTCCTGCCATCCTCGGAGGCCTTGTCTCGAGCTTTGTCGACGGCAAGGACACGGTATCTCTCCACTTCCCCGTTGCAGACAAGCTCCGCTTCGTCGCAATCGCCCCTCCCTACGAGGTGAGGACGGCAGATGCGAGGCGCGTGCTGCCCCACGAGGTGGAGCTCTCGACCTGCGTCTGGCAGATGGGCCGCATCGTCGCCCTCGTCCGCGCGCTCGAGTGTGGAGACATGGACCTTCTTGCCAAGGCGGCACAGGACAAGCTCCATGAGCCATACCGTGCAAAGCTCATCCCCGACTATGCGCTTCTGCGCGAGCGTGCGCTTGAGGCAGGCGCCTCCGCGTTCGTGATCTCCGGCTCTGGCTCGACGATGCTTGCGATCTGCGGCTCAGACTCGGCAGCGCACGACGTCGTGGACGCTGTCAGAGGCTCCGCAGAAGGCTTCTGGATCCGTATCTGCTCTGCTAGCGGACAAGGAGCCCGCTACCTCGAGACATAAGGCTCAGACAGGCCCTCAGAAGCTCCTGCGCTATAGATGGAATGCAGAAGGCGTTCAGCTCAGCTGTGCGCCTTCTTCGCTCTATGGCGGAAGAAGAGCGCCGCAATCAGAAGGCCTGTCGCAGCCCCGGCGAGGTCGATGAAGACATCGCGCACGGCACTCGAGCGGCCCGGCACGAAGACCTGGATCGTCTCGTCGAGCGATGGCACACAGACGATGAAGAGAAGCATCGCCACAAGACGCGTGGTCATATGCGACCAGTCCGGACGTGCAGCATTATGCACGAGAAGGCCGAGCACGAGATATTCGGAGAAATGTCCGCACTTGCGGACGATGAATGATTGGGTCGTAGAATCTCTCACACCGATTGCTTCGAGGAACGGACGCACGAGCGTCACGAAGACGCCGCTTTCTGCCTGCGAGGCCCCTCCCTGGACAAGCGAGTGGCCCCAGATGAAGAGGACCCAGAGAAAGACGGCGAGGAAAGCTCCCCGCCGCCTCTTGATGTCTTCCAGCACGCTATGCTTCATTGGCCGAGCGGCCCCTGTTCCCGCGTGGCTTCAGATGCTTGAGCTTCGTGGAACGCTTCTTTGCCTTGGCGGACGAATCATCCTTCTTCTGGCTGCCACCCTCGATCACCTTGAGGTAGTCGCGCGAGGTCCTTGCATATGACGGATTCTTCGACATCTCGTCGCTGATCAGGTAGTCGACATAGGACTCCGTGTCGATGGGCGAAGGAGCATCCGGCACCTGCGGTGCAAGAGATGCTGTCGGCTCATCGAACACCTCATCGTCGTCGAGCCCGGCAGGAGCTGCCACGACCGGCGTGAAGCCTGCCTGCGGGGCATCGGTATCGTTCTCGGCGAGCGCATCGAGCGCAGCCTTCCACATTGCGTCCTTGTCTTCCCCGTCCTTCTCCTTCTCGGGATAGAGACCGGAGTCGATCTCTGCGATGCGCGAGGAGATCTCGGAGCGGTCAGGGCGCGGTCGCGTCGTGGCAGCTGCGATATCCTCTGCTGCAAAGCTCCTCTGGGAGGAGGTCACGCTCGCAGCGAACGGCATATCGTCGATGGTCGGCTGGACAACCGAGTAGTCATCAGATATAGGAATCGAGAGGTCGCGCGAGATGTCCTTGCCGTGCTCGCGCTCCCACCAGTCGGTGCCCACATCGCCGACCGTGCCATCGGCACGGGTGATGACGGGAAGATCGTCCATCGAGTCCTTCGCAAGACGCTCTGAGAGGACCGAACGCACGCCACGGGCACGCTTGCTCATGCGCTCTGCCCAGTTCAGGCGCTGGACATAGTTCTCTGCGATATCGCCGTAGTCTTCAGTCTCATGCGCTCCTGCACCAGGCTGGGCCGTACGGGCATTCTTCCTGGACGCTTCCTTCTTCTGCACTTCCTGGAGGAAGACCGTCGTCTCGTCCGGGCTGGCAGATGCTGCAATGTCAGGGATGCGCGATGCTATGCTGCTGTAAGGCATGCTCTCGGCTGTCTGTACCGGGAAGCCTCCCGTCATCGTCGTGGAGACCGATGCCGTCTCAGACGGTGATACACGCGGCCTTGAAGGCGGTGTCGGCGGCTTCGGCTCGTCGTCTGCATCCACAGCCGGAATCGTCGGCACGGAGCGCAGACGCGGTCCTTCTGTCGCGACGCGCTCCTGCTTCTTCTCTTCCTCGCGGTCGAGCTCGAGCGTGCGGCCAGCATCCTGCTCTTCCTCCTCGAGGAAGGGATGCGCCTCCTCGCCGGGAGCGCGCAGATGCTGCGGCACGTAGGAAGGGCTCTCCTCGGTACCGAACCAGGCATCCTCGGCACGGGCAATGGACTCTGCCTCGAGCTGCTTCTTCGAGCGATGCCAGGCAATCGCAGAGACGGTGCCAGCAAGCGCTATGCCGCAGCCGAGACCGGCTGCAAACGGAACAAGCATGGTCTGGGGATCCAGGTCCTGGCCTGCGGTCTGTGCGAATGCTGTCTGGGGAACGGCCCACATGGCCGGCCCCATGAGCCCTGCATAGACGCAAGGATTGACCCTCTTTGGCTTCATCTGCATAACCTCCCTGGTGCGCCTGCACCTAGGACATTGAGCGAAGAGCTGCCTCGGCTCCCGGGATCCCTCGTCTTTGGGAGGCCCTGCGTGCGGAAGGCAACGGTCTGCTGCGTATCGAGTGTATGTGCCGTCGCCGTACGGACACTGGCCCGTACCAGCTACACCTACTTTACCGGTTGCAGCGCCTGATGCAAGGCAGACCATGAATTGAATTTCGAAAAGCGATACGCGTGCACCGAGCTATCCAGAGCAGACGGGCGCCAGAATGCCTTTTCTGGCAACTTGCATATTCTCGCGCGAGAATCGCATCTCTTCTGCTATAGTATCTTTCGCCCAAGGGGAATTAGCTCAGTTGGGAGAGCGCGTGACTGGCAGTCACGAGGTCAGGGGTTCGAATCCCCTATTCTCCACCATGAATGTTCAGGCCTGCAGATTATGCTGCAGGCCTTTTTTGTTGCCTCGGTGCGCTGGCTCTTCAAAGCAAGAGGGACCGCACCTTCCGGCACGGTCCCTCTGGCAGTTCTCTCTTCGGCCTTACAGCGCGTCCACGTATTCGCTCTGTGCAGCCTTCTTCGCGGAACGAATCAGGAACTCCTCGTTCGACGAGGTGGCCTTGAGGCTCTTCACGAGCGCCATCTCGGCACGTTCCGTGTTGTTCATGTTCGCCAGGATGCGGCGGATGCCCCAGACGAACGGCTGGAGCTCCGGATCGATCAGAAGCTCCTCGTTCCTCGTGCCGGATGCAACCGGATCGATGGCCGGGAAGATGCGCTTGTCCGCAAGCTCGCGGTCGAGCTTGAGCTCCATGTTGCCGGTGCCCTTGAACTCCTCGAAGATGACCTCATCCATCTTGGAGCCCGTATCGACGAGGGCGGAGGCAAGAATCGTGAGCGAGCCGCCATTCTCGATGTTTCGGGCAGCGCCCAAAAACTTCTTCGGCGGATAGAGGGCGGCAGAATCGACGCCACCGGAAAGGATGCGTCCGCTTGCCGGCATTGCAAGGTTGTAGGCACGGGCAAGACGGGTGATGGAGTCGAGCACGACCACGACATCCTGGCCAAGCTCCACGAGACGCTTGGCGCGCTCGATGACAAGCTCGGAGACCGCTGTATGGTTAGAAGCAGGCATATCGAAGGTCGAGGCGACGACCTCGCCCTTGATGGAACGCTGCATGTCCGTGACTTCCTCAGGACGCTCGTCGACGAGCAGGCAGATCAGATGCACTTCGGGATTGTTGGCTGCAATGGATTCGCAGACCTTCTTGAGCACGGTCGTCTTGCCTGCCTTCGGCGGCGAGACGATAAGTCCTCGCTGGCCCTTGCCGATGGGAGACACGATATCGATGGCACGGCCTGTAATCGAGTCCTTGCCATGCTCCATCTTGAGGCACTCGTTCGGATAGATAGGCGTGAGGTCGCGGAAGCGCGGACGGTGCCTGAGCTCCTCGACGGTCATGCCGTCAACAGTGTCGATGGAGATGAGGGGCGGGAATTTCGAGTTGTTGCGGTTCGGACCCACGGTGCCTGAGACCTCGTCGCCGGTCCTGAGGCCGTTCTGCTTGATCATCTGCTGGAAGACGAAGGCATCGTTGTCGCCCTGCATGTAGTTGCCGGTGCGGATGAAGCCATAGCCTTCGGGCTGAATCTCGAGGATGCCCGTGACGGGGCGGAAGCCCTCGGCCTTCGCTGCTGCCTCGAAGATGCTCTCGACAAGATCGGCCTTGCGCAGGCCCACATACTCGACGCCGAGCTCTGCTGCCTTGCTCCTGAGCTCGGCAACCTTCATCTCCTTGAGCTCGTCGCGCGTGAGGCTCGGCTCCGGAACCTCCTGGCGCCTGTTGTTGCGGCGGCGGTTCTGGCCATTCTGGCGGCTGTTGCGCTGATTGAAGCGGTCATTGCGCTGGTTGAAGCGGCCATGCTCCTGTCGCTCGCCGTTGCGCTCGCCGTTCTGGCCACCCTGATGCTCGGACCCGTTGCGCTCGAAGCGGCGGTTCTGCCTCCTGCGGCCACGGCCACGCTCCTCGTGCTCATGCTCGTGCTCGGAAGCGCTGCCTTCCTGCTGCTCGGAGGAGGACTCGGCTGCAGGCTCAGCCTCGTGCTCCTGCTTCTCTGCAGCCGGAGCAGCCTCTTCTGCATGCTCCGCGCGGCCTTCATGCTCTCGGCGCTGCTCATGCTCTGCAGGTGCCTCTGCGCTCTCATGCTCTGCATGCACGGCAGGCTCCTGGGGAGCAGTCTCAGAAGGTGCAGGCTCGGCAGGTGCAGCTTCAGCGCTTGCCTGCTTCCTTGTGCGACGGCGGCGCTGCGGCTTCGGTGCCTCTTCTGCTGCGGCCTCTGCCTTCGGAGCCTCGGCTGCAGGTGCCTCTGCACTTTCAGCCTCTGCTGCCTTCTTGCGTGTACGGCGCCTGCGAACAGGCTTTTCTGCCTGCTCTGCAGATTCTGCAGACACATTTGCGACTGCGGATGCATCCTCTGCATCCTTCTTCCTGCGCGTCGTGCGGCGGCGCTTCGGCTTCGGCGCTTCCTCGTTCTCGCCTGGGACCGGCTGAGCAGACACCTCGGGTACCGAGGCTCCGCCCTCGTTCATGTCGTCCGACAAAATGTTCCTGCTTTCTCGCTCATAGGAGCAGATATGTATGAATCCCCTGCCATGCCGGGATGTATGAGCTGCGTTTGCATGTCGGGGTAGCTGCAGCACCGCAGCAAGGGCAGAAGCCTTCTATGTGATGCCAGCTGCTTTTGAGGTATGGATGCACGCATAGGCGTGCCGAAACAACGTGACTATAACACAAGCATGTCTGCTGCCGCTCAAAAACGAAGAAATGCAGCCATTTTTGCCACCGAGGGGACACAGAACGCATCAAAAGGCGCTCTCTTGAGCATTTCAGGGTGCTCAGGATACACGGGAGCGTGCAGGAACCATCTTCTGAACCTCTTCTTCGAGCTCATGGGCACGGCTCTTCCCTTCCTCGGTGAGCGCGACCGTGACAGAGCGCGTATCGCGCGTTCCTTGGCGGCGGATGACGTAGCCATGCTCTTCGAGCGCCGCTATCGACATCGATACGGTCGGCTGGAGAAGCCCCAGGAGCTTCACGAGATCTGATATCGTGGCCTCTTCCTCAGGCATCCCGGAAAGGCCCAGAATCATGAGGTCGCCTGCATGGAAGGCATGCGTGCCCATCGCCTCGACCAGCCGCACGATGCGGTCCTTCGAGAGACGCCTTGACGGGGCATCGGCTATGATCTGGTGCCTCATCGCCTCTGCGCGCTCCTCCACGAATGCAGCCCCTTCATCGGTCAGCGCACACCATACATTGCGGCGGTCCTCGAGGCCAAAAGCTCTGCTCACGAAGCCGAGCTTCACGAGATGGTTCATCCTGTGCGTCATCGTCGGCCTAAGCGAGCTCTGGTAGGTGGCGATATCGGATGTCCTTATGTGCTCGCCTGCACTGCGCAGGTGGCAGAGAACGGCAAATTCCTCGAAAGTGAGCCTCGGCGCCTGAGTGCTCGCTCTCCTCTCCAGGCTGTAGGCCCTCCTGAGAGCTATGTATTCCTTGAGCTCCAAGAAGTGCCTCCAAACATCCTGGCTTCCGGATTCCCGGAATTCATTTGCTGCATGAAAACAGTATATGGATGCACCGCAGACGCTCGGAGCGTCGGAACCTATACGTATTAAGCTTTTAATCGATTCGCACATCTTCCTGAAACAAAAGCGCACCCTCCCCTGCAAAGGAAAGGGTGCGCAGAGAAGCTGCCTGATGCAGCTGCTACATGTGGGTCGGTGCGCTCACGCCGATGAGGGAAAGCGTGAGGGCAAGGACGCGTCTCACCGCATCGCAGGCTGCAAGGCGGGCACGCGAGAGCTCAGGATCGACCGGACGTCCCTCGCTCGGAAGCACCTGGCAGACGCCGTAGAACGCGTGGAAGTCTCCTGCAAGCTCCTCGGCGTAGTGCGTGAGGCGGAACGGCGCCCTGTCGCGCGCGCATCCTGCCACGAGCTCCGGAAACTCGGAGAGCTTGCGGGAAAGCGCAAGCTCGGCCGGGTCGGACAGGAGCGAGAGGTCGTAGTCGGTACCGATCGAGCGCTCTGCCACGGCGTCCATGCCAAGAGGCTCGGCCTCTTCGAGCTCGAGGCCTGCAGCACGCCTGAGGATCGAGCAGATGCGGGCATGTGCATACTGCACGTAGTAGACCGGGTTGTCGTTGCTCTTCCTCTTCACGGCCTCGATATCGAAGTCGATTGTCTGGTTCGAGCTCTTGGAGATGAGCGTATAGCGCACGGCATCAGCGCCGACCTCGTCCAGAAGCTCGCGGAACGTGACCATGACACCCTTGCGCTTCGAGAGGCGGATGGCCTGGCCATTCCTGAGCAGGTTCACGAGCTGGCCCAGGAGCACCTCGAACTCGCCCGGATATCCCAGTGCCTCGCAGGCGGCATTCACGCGGGCAATGTAGCCGTGGTGGTCTGCACCCCAGATATCGATCACATGGTCGACGCGCTGGAACTTGTTCCAGTGGTAGGCGATGTCAGAGGCGAAGTAGGTGTACTCGCCGTTCGTCTTCACGAGGACACGGTCCTTATCGTCGCCGAACTCGGTCGAGCGGAACCAGAGGGCACCGTCGTCCGTGCGGTAGAGATAGCCGCGCTTGTCAAGTGCAGCAAAGGCACGCTCGACGGCATTCGTGCCGGTCTCGTCCTTCTCATAGAGGCTGCGCTCGCTGAACCAGACATCGAAGTCGCAGCGGGCATCATGGCAGGTCTGGCGGATCGTCTCGAGCATTGCCTTGTAGCCGCGCTCGCGGAACTCTGCCACACGAGCATCTGCCTCTGCCTCGACCCAGCGGTCGCCGTCGGTCTCTGCGAACCTGCGCGCAAGCTCGATGATGTAGTCTCCGCCATAGGCATTGCCGCCGAGATCGGTATTGAATTCATCCATGTAAGGATGGGTCTCAGGGGCTTCATCCTCTTCGTCTTCCACATAGCGGGCACGGTCGGCGAAGAGCGCCTCGGCAGCGCCATCGAGGCCGCAGGAGTCCTTCTCCATGATCTCGAAGAGCTGGAGATAGCGCTTCGAGACAGAGCGGCCGAACACGTCCATCTGGGAGCCGTGATCGTTGATGTAATACTCGCGCTCGACCTGGTAGTTCGTGTGCTCGAGGACGCGGCAGAGCGAGTCTCCGAGTGCAACCCAGCGGCCATGGCCCACATGCATGGGGCCGGTGGGGTTTGCAGACACGAATTCGACCTGGACCTTCTGGCCATGTCCCACATCGGACTTGCCGAAGTCGGCACCCTGTTCGATGACCGTGCGGAAGATCTCGTTGTTCGCACCGGTCGAGAGATAGAAGTTGATGAAGCCGGGGCCGGCGATCTCGACCTTGTCGATCTCCTTCGAGCCCTCGATATGCTTCGCGATGGCAGAGGCGATATCGCGCGGCTTCATGTGGGCAAGCTTTGCAGAGCGCAGAGCCACGGTCGAGGTCCAGTCGCCGTGGGACGTATCGTTCGGACGCTCGAGGCCCACATCTCCCACTTCGAATGCAGGAAGGTCTCCCTGCTCCTGAGCCGCGCTGATAGCGGCACGCACCAGCTGATCGAGGTTCTCGGGCATCTCCGACAGCTCCTTTTCTGATATAGGCGCATGTGCGCCCCTTGTATGCAACAGAAGAAAAGATACCACCCTGCCCATCTGAGCAGGGTGGCATCGCCACTTTACGTGAAATATGCAGCCTTAGGCAAGCGTATGGCGGCCAGAGCCGGCGCGCTCCTCGCGGGCAAGGTCACTCCTGAGCTTGGCGAGGCCTGGCTCCATGCCCACCGGATAGAACTGGGGGTTCAGGAAACGCTTGACGGCCGGATCGAGGTGCATGAGGGCCTCGCGGCAGCGGTGCTTCGACTGCTCGAGCGTCTGCTGCTCGCCGAAGCGCCTGCCATCCTCCACAAGCTGGACGAGGAGCTCATGGGACTCATAGCCGGAGACATCATAGGTGTAGTCGGAATCCATGATATCGACGATGGTCGAGGTCGTATCCCGTGCGACGGAGTCGTCGACGATCATGTCGCCCACCGGCACGCCCTCAGCATCGGTGAAGCGAAGGATATGCTGGATGCCCGGAATCGTGCGCTTGTAGCTCATCTCGGATAGCTTGATGACAGGGGTCCACTTGTCGGCACCCTGCGCCTTCGTGGCAGAGAGCTTGTAGACACCGCCCAGAGACGGCTGCGGGTCGCAGGTGGCAAGCTTCGTGCCGACGCCGAAGGAATCGAGCGGCGCTCCCTGCGCGAAGAGCGACTGGATCGTGTATTCGTCGAGGTCGTTCGAGACGGAGATCTTCACATATGGAAGCCCTGCCTCATCAAACTCCTTGCGTGCAAGCTTCGAGAGCTTTGCAAGGTCGCCGGAATCGATGCGGATGGCAGCGAGGCGCTCGCCCTTTGCCTCCATCTCCTTCGCAACCGTGATCGCGTTCTGGATGCCCTTCTTCACGTCGTAGGTATCGACAAGAAGGACGCAGTTCTTCGGGCTCGACTTCGCGAAGGCACGGAAGGCCTCAAGCTCGGACGGGAATGCCATGACCCAGGAGTGGGCATGGGTGCCGAAGACGGGGATGCCGTAGATCTTGCCGGCAAGGACATTCGAGGTCGAGGAGGCGCCGCCCACATAGGAGGCACGGGCGACCGCAAGGCCGCCGTCAGGACCCTGGGCACGGCGGAGGCCGAAGTCAGACACAGGATGTCCCTGGGCAGACTGGACGACGCGGGCAGTCTTCGTGGCCACGAGCGTCTGGAAGTTCACGAGGTTCAGAAGCGCTGTCTCCATGAGCTGGCAGTCGATGATCGGTCCCTCGACCCTGACCATAGGCTCGCGCGGGAAGACGATGTCGCCTTCTGGAACTGCCCACACGCTCACATGGAGACGGAAGTCCCTGAGATAGTCGATGAAGCCCTGCTTGAACATCTTGCCGCCGCCCGGTGCCGGAAGAGATCCGAGATAGGAAAGCGCATCATCGTCGAACACGAAGTTCTCGACGAGGTCTGCAATCTGGCCCATGCCGCAGGCAACGGCGTAGCCACCTCCGAACGGATTCTCGCGGAAGAAGACATTGAAGCATGCCTGGGTATCGGCAAGTCCCGACTCCCAGAATCCCTGAGCCATCGTGAGCTCATAGAGATCGGTGTTGAGCGCGACGTCAGTCGGCTTCGTCCTATCGGTCAGCGACATAAAGGAAGACCCCCCTGTACTGTCAGCCTGATATGCAAGCAGGTAAAGGGTACCACTTTTCCTGCATATCCCCTCAGCAACGCGCAACTAGTGGGAGAAGATGTTGACAAGAATAAAGATGATCGCGAGGCCGACGACAGCTACAATCGTGATCTTCTGGCCGAGCGGCATCTTGAGGTCGTCGTCGGGCTCCATGAGCTTGCGTCCGCGCTCGCGCTGTGCCTGCTCGTGCCTGATCTCTTCCTGCTCCTTTGCGGCCACGGCCTTCTCGGACCTCAGGTGCTCGAGCTCGGCGCGCTCCTGTGCTGCCTTGGCAGCTTCCTGGCGCTTTGCCTTCTCGGCCCTCAGCTCCTCGAGCTCGCGCCTCTCATCATCTGTGAGCTCCGTGCCCTTGTTCTCATCCATTGCCTTCACCAATCTATTGGTAGATATCTGCATTGCCTTGATGTGCTTATTCCCTCAACGGCGCTCTTCCATCAGAGCTCCGGGCCTTCCACGCCGGTTGCATCGAAGGCAGGCACAAAGCTCTCCGAGACCGTGCCGCCCTGCTGCCACCAGAGGCGCTCGAAGCCGAGCTCGTCCGAATGGTCAAGCACCTTTTCATACTCCGCATCCGTGACAGCGCCTGCAAGAGGGCCGCCCATCTTCCGGCAGCGCTCGTTTGCCGTGTACTGGTTCATGACAGAGATGTCGACATCGTTGCCGCAGAGCTCCCAGACGCGGTCAAGCACATGGCAGGAGTCATCGGCGTGCGACGGCAGTACAAGGTGTCGGACGATGATGCCCTGGAGCATCCGTCCGTCTGCGTCCTCAATCCTTCCGCCTTTTGCCATGAGCGCATCATGCATATGCCTGAGCGCTTCATGGGCCACAGCCGGGTAGTCCTTGGCCCCAGAGAGCTTGCCAGAAAGCTCTGCTGATGCGTACTTATAGTCCGTAAGCCAGATATCGATATCGTCTGCAAAGGCATCGACGAGCTCTGGCAGCTCGTAGCCCGACGTGTTCGCGACAATCGGGAGCGTGAGGCCGGCATCCTTTGCAAGCAGGAGCGCCTCATGCACATAGGGTGCATAGTGGAAAGGCGTCACGAGATTGATGTTCAGGGCTCCCTGGTCCTGGAGCTCGAGCATGATCTTTGCCAAGCGCCTGACCGTAATCTTGTGGCCGAAGCCTTCCTGCGAGATGTTGTGGTTCTGGCAGAAGATGCAGCGCAGAGGGCAGCCAGTGAAGAAGATGGCACCCGACCCCGCCTCTCCCGATATCGGCGGCTCCTCCCAGAAATGGAGTGCGGCGCGTGCGATCCTGAGATCTGCCGTGGCGCCGCAGAGCCCTGCCTTGCCGGCTGCGCGTGCAGCGCCGCAGCGCCTGGGGCAGAGCGTGCAGGAAGCGAATGCATCCTCCAAGAGGAAATCCATAAGTCTCCTTCATGCAAGAAGACCCGGATGCAGAAGCATCCGGGTCCGATAGACGAATGGTGGAGATGAAGGGATTCGAACCCTCGGCCTCTGCCTTGCGAAGGCAGCGCTCTCCCAGCTGAGCTACATCCCCGTCTGGGCAGTGCGTTAGATATTCTCGCAATTCGAGCAGGTCGTGTCAATGCCCAATTTCTGGCTGCATATAGTAAAGGCAGCAGCAGCACGATGCAATAGATGCCGCCTCCTGCAGAACGTTTATGAACCCACCTTGCTAAGGTGGGTGTCCTCGTCGCCTGTTCCAGCTTCCTTAACACCGAAGGATACCTGTACTGGGAACGAGATATGGACTCCCTGTAAATACGTGTCGGTTCACCCAGTTTGTGCTGCAGGGGGACGGCACCACTCATGATAGGAAATGTATCGTGCCTTGCACAGTCTTGACTTGTGGCCTGCAAACGGGAAATACTTGAGGTTGGCTGCAGCAAGCCAATACTTCTGCCTGCTTTGTGGCAGGCGTGAGTGCTCTGTTTTCCTTGCCTTCTCTTTCCGGTATGATTGAGAGGTTCTATCTCATTCACAGCTGATCCGAAGCAGGAGGTGTGGCGTGCATATCGAGCACTGGGTGCCCTATATCCTGCTCTTTCTGAGCGCACTCGTCACGACGCTTCTGACGACGCCTCTCGCTTCGAAGATTGCCTGGAAGGTCGGCGCTATCGACTACCCGGAGAAGCGCCGCATCAACAAGACGCCGATTCCCCGCATGGGCGGCATTGCAGTCTTCTTGGGTCTTTTCGTCGCGCTGCTTCTCCAGGTCTTCGGCTACCGCTATCTGGGCTGGCCCTTCTCGATCATGCCGCCCAGAAGCCGCGCCATCAGCTATCCGCTTCTGGGCTTGGCTATGCTCACGATCTTCGTGACAGGCCTTCTCGATGACAAGTTCTCCTTGAAGCCCCACCAGAAGCTATTCGGCCAGGTGCTCGCTGCAACCTTCGCTGCCTGCTCGGGCCTTGTTATCGGCAATATCGTGAGCCCCTTTACAGGCGAGTTCATCGAGCTCGGCATCTGGACCTACCCGATCACCGTCATCTATCTCGTTGCCTACGTGAACATCTTCAATCTGATCGATGGTCTCGACGGCCTTGCCTCAGGCATTGCCGTCATCGCAAGCTTCACGATGTTCATCATCGCCTTCGGCGGCGGCCGCTTCGATGCCGCAGGGCTCTCCATTGCCCTTGCCGGCGCCTGCCTCGGATTCCTGAAGTACAACTTCCACCCAGCATCAATCTTCCTCGGCGATTCGGGATCGATGCTCATAGGATTTGCCCTGGGCACGATCTCTCTTCTGAACGTCACGCGCATTGCCGGCCTCACGACGATCATCGTCCCACTTGTCATTGCCGGCATCCCCATCATCGATACCTTCTCTGCCATCGTCCGGCGCATGCGTGGCCATGTGAGCATCGGACAGGCTGACCGCGGCCACATCCATCACCGCCTCATTGCAGAAGGCTTCGACCAGCGCCAGGCCGTGCTTCTCATGTATGCCTGGACAAGCGTCCTCTGCATCGGCTCGTACGTCATGACGCAAGTGACTCTGTGGCCCCGCATCGCAATCTTCTTCCTGCTCTTCGTGATCTCAGCGCTTTTCTGCCGCCATCTCCACCTCTTCGAGCCGGTGCTTCTGCACCACCAGGACCCAGACACGGGAGACGATACCCTCATCACGCCGGACGACCCTGCCTTCAAGGCAGAAGAGGACAAGCTCGAGCATCACAGCCACCATCACCTGCACTGAGACTGGCACATCAAGACGCACAAGGAGCCTTCGCCTATGAAAGACGGAGGCTCCAATCTTTGTATGCAATGCAGCGTCGCTTTGCCTGATATTTATAGATCCTGTCTCGATCGCTCCTCAGGGGAGTCCCCTGGCCAGCGCCTCCAGAATCGACCTCAGCGCTTCCAATATTGCATGTGAACAAGGGAGCCATGAGTCTTCAGACATGAGCTCATATGCGCTCTGAGAGCGTCTGGGATGCAGGCCATCCTGCAGGGGTGAACAGGCTGCGTGTCCCCACACATGCAGGCATGATGCCTGGCACTGCGCTCTCCCCCTTTCGTGCTCAGCAAAAAAGCGCCCCCGCACATCTGTGCAGGGACGCTCATTCATTCACCTAGCGAGACGGCTTAGGCAGCAGCGAGGGCCTTCTTGGCAACCTCAGCGAGCTTTGCGAAGGCCTCGGGGTCGTCGTAGGCAATCTGTGCGAGGACCTTGCGGTCGAGATCGACGCCGGCGAGCTTGAGGCCGTGCATGAAGTTCGAGTAGTTCAGATCGTTCATGCGGGCAGCAGCATTGATGCGCTGGATCCAGAGAGCGCGGATGTCGCGCTTCTTGTTGCGGCGATCGCGGTACTGGTACTGGAGGGAGTGGGCAACCTGCTCCTTCATGCCGCGGAAGGTGCGGGAGGATGTACCGTAGTAGCCCTTGGAAAGCTTCTTCAGGGTCTGGCGCTTCTTGCGGCCAGTGACTGCGCGCTTGACACGTGCCATATATAATCAACTCCTATTAGCTGGATGCAATGCTTACTTGCCCATGCGGGCGGAAATGACCTTCACGTCTGCAGGAGCGACGGTGGTCTCCTGGCGGAAGCCACGGATGCGCTTCGGGGACTTCTTGGTCAGGATGTGGCTCTTGTAAGCCTTGGCACGCATGATCTTGCCGGTACCCGTACGGCGGAAGCGCTTTGCCGTACCCTTGTGCGTCTTCATCTTAGGCATACTCAGTTCTCCTTCTCTGTCTCGCTATCTTCTCCCGTGTCCACGTTGTCGAAGGCACCCTTGATGGGAGAAAGCAGCATGTGCATGTTACGGCCTTCCATCTTCGGCTGCGAATCAACCGTAGCGAAAGGCTTGAGCTCGTCCGCAAGCTTCTCGAGAACCATGAGACCCTGCTCGGGATGCGCCATCTCGCGGCCGCGGAACATGATCGTGACCTTGACACGGGCGCCCTTCTTCAGGAAGCGGAGCACGTGGTTCTTCTTGGTCTCGTAGTCGCCCTTGTCGATCTTCGGGCGGAACTTCATTTCCTTGACTTCGATCTTGGCCTGGTTCTTGCGGGCCTGCTTGGCCTTGCGGGCCTGGTCGTACTTGTACTTGCTGTAGTCCATGACCTTGCAGACGGGAGGCTCTGCGTTGGGGGCAATCTCCACGAGGTCCATATTCTGTTCCTCGGCAATGCGCAGGGCATCGCGGACGCCAAACAGACCAAGCTGCGAGCCATCCACACCAATCAGACGGCAAGTACGAGCAGAAATCTCCCCGTTGATGCGGGGCTCATCGGACTTAGCTATCGCCGACACCTTCCTCTCTCTGGCAGTTGCCTGCCATATAAAAGAAAATCTCCCGGCACGCGAAGCAGCAGCCAGAAGACATGGGCCCAAAAGGGTGAACTCATATTGTCTGACCAGACAGCTGCTCAAGGCGCCGCAAGGTGGGGACGCATGCGCATCCCGCTTCGTTAACACGAAAAGACAGTGTACGCCTCAGACCGCATGTATGCAAGTCGGAGCCGCTCTTCGCTATCTCTTCACAGCACATCATAGCAGAAGGGCCCTCAGCTCGTACGCTGCTTTGTGGGAAACGTTTATCCCTGCAAACATTCGCTGCCCAGCTGCCTGCCACTTGCTACACTAGTCGATGCACATTCGCACGGACCGAGGAGCTGTACCTCATGCAGGAATTCGAACTTAGCGTCAATGGCCTCAAGGTCAAGGCCGCCTATGACTCGGCTACGATCGATGGAGTGCTCATACCTCTCGTGAAGCGCTGGTCGAACCTCGCCCGTGGCCTCGGCAGGCGCATGATCGTCTTCATGGCAGGAGCGCCCGGCACTGGCAAGTCATGCTGCGCGCAGACGCTTGAAGAGCTTTCGCTTTCGGTCGAAGGGGCACTGCCCTTGACGGCTGTAAGCCTCGACGGCTTCCACTACCCCAACTCCTATCTGAGATCGAATGTGGCCGAAGTCGATGGCCGCGAAGTGCGCCTCTCCGACATCAAGGGAGCACCCGAGACCTTCGATCTCAATGCCTTCCGCGCAAAGCTCATCGAGCTCAAGCGTGGCAAGCGCGTCCTCATGCCTGCCTACAGCAGGAAGACCCACGAGGTCGAGGAGAACGCTATCGCCGTCGACACGAGGATCGTCCTCATCGAGGGCAACTACCTGCTTCTCGACGAGCGGGGCTGGAGAGGCCTCTGCGCCTACTGCAACGATTCCGTCTTCATCGAGGCCACGCCCTCCGAGCTCAAGGCACGCCTCGTTGAGCGCAAGGTCGAGGGCGGCATGAAGAAGGCAGAAGCCGAGGCATTCTACGCGAAGAGCGACAGGAGAAACGTCGAGCGCGTTCTGGCGCACCGTGTCCCCTGCGCCGTTACGCTCGAGCAGTCAGGCATCAACCATCTCTCCAGAAAGACAGCACCTTCAAGCCCAGAGGACCAGCTCCGCTAGCCGAAAACACATCTCAGCAAGAAGGAAGGCCGGAAGCGTGCTTCCGGCCTTCCTTCGTCTTTTGATGTCCTATCGCTATCAGATACGTCTGCACGTACGTCATGCTTCCCGATCCAGTTGCCTGTCCTGGCCGACTCCATAACGCACCATCAAAGATAGGCATCTGCTATGCGCTGAGCATTCGTGCGAAACAGCGCTTCAGTCTCGTCTGTCTCCACATACATATCGGTATCCATCGCATCGGCATAGCTCTGTTCCTCCAGCATCGCTTCAGCCTGTGCATATGCGTTCTCATACGTTTCATCCCGTACAGATTGGGTCCGCGTATTCAGGGACGAGGCTTCTGTCGCCTCATAGGGCGATTCAGGAAAGCCGCCATTCAAGATATTGAGATCGAGGCTCAGCCTGCCATCCACATCACCGAGCGGCAGCACGCTGTAGACCGTTGGAGCAAACATGAACCTGCATTCAGATGGATTGCTCGTACCATCCGACGGGAGGCAGCAAAGAAACACGAGATACTGGCGTCCGGCACATGTCGGCGTGAGATAGCCCGTATAGGGGCTGCGCGTCGAGCTCGCACCTATCCGAAGACCGCTTCCGCCATCGTTCTGTCCATCCTTGCTGACTGCAAATTCCTGATAGACGGAAATCTCGTCGCCTGGCATGAGCTGCACGCCAGGAAGGGCAAAAGTTGCTCCATCAGCCAGAAGGCGAGATTCCTTTCCAAGGCCGCGAATCACACGGTCTACCCTATAGCTGCTTGCAAAAGCCCGGTACCCATAATGCGACTCATCCGTTGCCGTAACAATCATGATTGCATCGGCATACTCGCCCGGATCTGCCAGCTGGAGACCCAAAGCTGCAGACTTCTGCGCTGGAGTGAGCGAAGCATCCCCATCGGATCCATAGCGCACTCTCCATGCCTGCTCCACCTCGTCTACATCTGACAGAGCAGCGTATCGCTTGGGCAGATAGTGCACTTCATAGACCGCAGACGAGAGCCTGACTGCATCCTTTCCATCGACATTGGTGAGGCTCGTCCTGAACAGAACCGCAATTACGACAATGAATGCCGCTGCAGCAGCGATTGCGACAAGAGCCAGGCGCCTATGCCCATGTCTGCAATGCATCTTCATCGCCGCTCCTTCCCGACAATCCTTCCATCCTGCAGATGGATATGGAGATCAAACAGGTCTTCAAGCTGTGGCTGGTTATGGCAGGAAATGAGGAGTGTCACTCCAGACGCATGCATCTTCCGAACAATGTTGAGCACCAGCTCTATGCCGTCCGTATCAAGCGCATTGGTGGGCTCGTCCATGATCAGGAGCTCAGGTTCTTCCATGATGACTTGGGCAAGGTTGAGCCGCTGCTTCATGCCGAGGCTGTATTCAGATACTGGCCGCCCGTCATCAGCATCCAGCCCAACCAGCTCGAGCGTTTTTGCAATCTCTCCGGGGCCAATCAGCTTCCTGATGCCAGCAAGAATCTCGAGATTGCCTTTCCCTGATCGGTATTCCCAGAACCCTGTGCCATCAGCCATATATCCAAGACGCACTGGATAGGCTTTCATGCGGTCGAGCAGCTTACCGCCGACAAGTATCTGTCCCCCGTTGATGCGCACGAGGCCAGCGACAGCCCGGAACAGCATCGATTTGCCGGACCCATTGACGCCAGTGAAGCCCACGACTGAGCCGTCAGGAATCTCGAGGTCTATATCATCCAGAACAGCGCGCCCGTGTATCTTCTTCGTGACATGCTCGATCTTTACTGCAGCCATGGCACTCCAATCAGGCTTCGACGTGAGGAAAAAGCAGCAGAAACGTGGCAATAGCAGCAAGGAGCCAGACATCCAGAGACAATACGGCCTGAAGCAATGCAGCAAGATTCGTCTCGAGGCCAGCCACAAGAGCATTGGCGCTGAATCCCCAGCATGCAGGGAGCAGCCTTAAGACAAGGGAATCGGATGGCAGCAACGCGACAGCCATGCAGGATACGATATAGAGAAGGACAGATACGCCAGCAGAAGAGCGGCTCTGTCCATCTCTTGCAAGGAGCGAGCCTATCAAGCTATACACAGCTGCAGACAAGCATGACAGCAATGCCGAGAAAGAGATGAAGGCTATGAACGAGCCATCATCGAGCGGCCATCCCATCAGGAATCCGGCACAGAGCTCTGACACTGCGCTGAGACACGCAACGAGCATTTCCGCAGCAAGAAGGCTCGCAGCACCCTGCAGCAGCATGCCACGAGGATTCTTCATGCGGAACCTGATGAGCGGACCATGCTGAAAGGAAGGATCTGTCGCCACATCTGACAGCAAGAAGATATTGAGAGCAGTCGGTGCCATGCTGCCGAACTGCCAGAGTATTGCATTGCCCTGCTCCCCTGCATCGACAATGCTTGCCCCTCCCACAATCTCAACCATCAGGTAATCCGATGTGTTCGCAAGCGGTGCGAGCGCACACAGGAGCGCTGCGCCCGCACAAATCATGCAGCGTATCATCTGGCCCCTTTCAAGGAGAGGATAGCCTGTCATCTGCCTTCGCCCCCTGATGGCACATCGCACACTTCCGCCATCAATCTGATAGATGAAAGGATTGCAATGCAGATGAATAGCTGGCGCAGAAGGACAGCCAACGCATTTCCGACACCGTTCTGCATGTCCTGCACTATCATCCAGCCAAAATGCAGCATGTCAATCGATCGCAGCGGCGATGCACCGAGAAAATAGCCAAAGAAGCCATAGCCCAGAGCCACGAGCACCGCAGCCCTCTCGCCGGCTGCAATGCAAACCGCTACAAGCAGCAGCGCACAGCTGATGAAGTATGAGCAGGCTGCCAATGTCCAGAGATGCCAGAACAGGCTGCCCGCTGCATCCATGCAGCCAATGAATGCTGCTTCCAGAGCCAGCCCTATCGAGACGGCCATTCCTGCCACAAGCGCCAGAAGAAGGCAGTCCCGCAGAGTACACTTCACTGCATCCGCAAAGCCATTTCGCCTCACTATCAGCATGGAAGATGTGATGCCAGCAAGCGATGGCACAAGCAGGACAATGCAGGCTGGCGTATAGAAGAGAGCATTCAGAAGTTCGTGGGAATAGGTCCCATAGAGCTTCATGAAGGATTCGGATGGAAGAGCCTGCCGAGAGGGGCTTCCGTACATGGCAAGCATGACTGGGACGGATGCGATATAGAGAGCAACGCTCAAAAGCAATTGCTTTATCCCTGGGACCATGAGCCGGCCAGCGCCTTTCATTGCGGATCACCCTTGAGCAGAAACTCGGATACTGCAGCCAGCAGTACTGCTGCTGCAAGCACCAGCAAAGGTACAGAGAACATCCCTACAAGAGAGAGATCTTCTGCCCGAGAGATGGTCAGGGTAAGATTGACGAGAGGATTCCACTCGGCTGGAGCAATCTGCGTCGCAACAATCACGAATGCCATCGGAAACGCGAGCACCAGAAGCGACTGCTTTGGCAGATAAAGCGAAAGGGCTGCGGCAAACATGACCAGCGCTGAGATGTAGAACGCGTCATATGCCAGATAAGCCAGATTCAGCAGGTAAGGGCTCAGGGAGGCCAGCGCCCAAAAGGGAGCCGTGCCGCGTAGTCGGAGTATTTCAGCATCGAAGCCGCATTGCTGCCAAATCCTATCTGGAATGCATCTATGCTCGAGTCATAAGGAAATACAAGCAGCTCCACAATCTGAGAAGCCGCAATCATTGCAGCTACATAGACGAAGCATCCAATGAATGCAGCTAGAAGGAATGAAGCGAAATAGGTTCGCCTGCCCATCCTTGTTGCCAGAATTGCGTATCTTCCAGAACGAAGATCGCGGCAGAAGGAATCTCCTGCAGCCATGCAGCCAAGCGTCGGAATAACGAAACCAAGCATATAGACCCAGAGATACGAATACATGCTTTCATAATTGCCCATCCACCCGATAGCGGCCGAGGGCAGGGAGCCGACATCGCTTCCCCAGAATCTGACAAGGCCTTCGGCGAAGACTACCGCAATGCCCAGTGCTGCAAGTGCAACGGCAGCAAGATACCGAGGCGATTCGAAGACATTTCTGAGCTGGAAACGTATGGCTGGAAGCAATTTCATAGCATGCACCCCTCCTCTGCTACAGGCAGAACAGTAAAAAGCATCGAACGTCGTTCATTCCGGTCCCCAAGAGAAGCTATGTTCGCAGCCAGATGCATCTCGGGCTCTTTCGTCTCGATATGCCGGAGCACCTTCAATATGTGCGATGCACCACTCATAAGCAGCTCCCAGACAGGAGGAGGGTTCTTTGTGATGGACAGGCTATGAATCTGAAAGCTTACCTAAAAGCATAGCAGCGAACGTTTTTTGCAGCATCGCTGAGACCGCATTCCGCAAGAGGCTTGTCCGCCTCATCAAATGGCAGCCGCAAAAAGAAAGAAGGCCGGAAGCGTGAGCTTCCGGCCTCATCCATATCGCTGGTGCCCGAGGTGGGACTCGAACCCACACGGCATTGCTGCCAACGGATTTTGAGTCCGTCACGTCTACCAATTCCATCACTCGGGCATATGTGCCTTCATCAGGCTCCCAAACTATACCAGATGCCAGGCATCCAGAACAGCCCATTTCTCTGTCTCTATATGAAGAGAGCCCCTATCCGGGGCTCTCTGGACACTCGATGGTGTCGGAGGCGGGACTTGAACCCGCACGACCTTTTAGTCAGTCACTAGCACCTCAAGCTAGCGCGTCTGCCAATTCCGCCACTCCGACATGCGTTGTGCGCAAGTGGTACTTTAGCATACTTCCCAAGCCGCACAGCCGACTTTTTTCGGAAGTTCTTGGCGCTGCACATTTGGCACAGCCTAGTGCATGCCATCAGTTGCATGTTCCCCGTCCTGGAGCCAGGGGTTGTGTGCCAGCTCCTCTGCCATCGTCGTCTCGGGACCATGGCCGCAGAAGAGCGTATAGGAGGCGGGGATGCGGCGCTTGAGCTTGGCAAGCGTCTCCATGAGCTCTGCGTGGCTGCCGCCAGGAAGGTCGGTCCTGCCGCAGGAGAGATGGAAGAGCGTGTCTCCCACGAAGGCAAAGCCTTCTCCCAGAAGCACCATGCCGCCCGGCGTATGGCCCGGCGCAGCTATCGCCTCGAAGGAGAGCTCATCGAGCTTCCATGTGTCCCCGTCATGCAGAAGCTCATCGGCGTCAGGAATCTGCTCCCCGTATGCCATGCCTGAGCCGTCCACCTTGCCGGAGTGCTCCTTTGCCCACGCATAGTCAGCCTCAGGCATCATGAACCTGGCATCGGTAGCCTCCTTCAGGGCACGCACACCCGACACATGGTCGTTGTGGCCATGCGTGCAGACGATGAGGTCGACCGTGACATCTTTGAGCTCCTGGGCGATGCGTGCGCCCTGGTCTCCTGGATCGACCACCATGCAGTGGCCGTTCGATATCACGGCGTAGCAGTTCGTCTGGAAGGGGCTTACCACGAACTGTCTGAGCTCTGCCATCTAGAGCCTCCTCTTCATCTGGCTCGACCCTTCGCCCGGCATGATGCGGCGGGCATCGAAGACCGACGGCACACGGCTCACGTTTGCGAGAAGCGGCATGAGCAGGCTCGCGTCGGAGATTGCGATGAGGAAGCGCAGGCGTGCCACGCCCTGGGCAGAGGTCTGGGTCGCAGCAGACAGGATATTGCCGCCAGAATCGTTGATTGCAATCGTGACATCCTTGAGAAGCCCCATGCGGTCCGATGCTTCGACGACGATCTCGACCTGGAACTCGGTGGCACCCGACGTATCCCACTCGACGTCGATCATGCGCTCAGGATGCTCCATGAGGCCCTTCACGTTCGGGCAGTTCGCGCGGTGGACCGAGACGCCACGTCCCCGTGTCACGAAGCCCACGATATCATCGCCTGCAACAGGGTTGCAGCAGTGGGCAAGGTGGACCATCAGGTCCGGGTCGCCCTTCACGATCACGCCGCAGCTCGAGCGCTTCTTTCTCTCCTCGCGGGTCGGCTTCGACGGCTTGATGAGTGGCCGGTCCTCCATGATGGCACGGCGCATCTCCTCTTCGCGGTCTGCCTGGGCCTGTGCCTGGGCATTGGCTTCAGGAGAGCCCTCGAGCATGACCTCTTCGAGGCGGTTCGCAACGATCTTCGGCGTGTACTTGCCGGCACCGATCGATGCCATGAGGTCGTCTACGGTGTGGACATCGAACTGCGGCAGGACCTTCTCGCAGGCCTTCTGCACGCGCGGCGTGGAGATGCCGTAGCCGCGCTTCCTGAGCTCGTGGGCAAGGTCGTTCCTGCCGGTCTCCATATCGTCGGCACGGGTGACGGAAGCGAAGTACTTCCTGATCTTGGCTCGGGCCGACGGCGTCGCGACGATGTTCACCCAGTCGCGTGACGGCTTGGCATTGTTGTTCGTCAGTATCTCGACGCGGTCGCCCATCTTGAGGCGATAGGTAAGCGGCACGACGGCGCCATTGACCTTGGCACCGACGCAGTGGTTGCCGACCTCCGTGTGCACAGCGTAGGCAAAGTCGAGAGGCGTCGAGTCACGCCGGAGGCTCATGACCTCGCCCTTCGGCGTGAAGACGAAGATCTCGTCCTCGAAGAGGTCGACCCTCAGATTGTTCAGGAACTCATGGGCATCGTCGATGTCGCCCTCGGTCGTCCACTCGAGGTTCTTCCTGATGTAGTTGATGGCAGAATCGATGTTCTTGTCGTCTGCGCTCATGAGGCCCTGGGAGTTGCCGGCCTTCTTGTAGAGCCAGTGTGCTGCGATACCATATTCTGCCTGCTCGTGCATCTGCACGGTGCGGATCTGGATCTCGATCGGGCGGGCATCGGGACCGATGACGGTGGTATGGAGAGACTGGTAGAGATTTGCCTTCGGCGTCGCGATGTAGTCCTTGAAGCGTCCTGGCAGAGGATGCCAGAGCGAGTGAACGGCACCCAGGACGGAGTAGCACTCGCCGACCGTATGCACGATCACGCGAAGTGCTATGAGGTCATAGATGTCGGAGAACTCGAGGTCCTTCCTGAGCATCTTCTGGTAGATGGACCACAGATGCTTCGGGCGTCCCGTGATCTGGAAGTTCTTGATGCCGGCGCGCTTGAGCTCGTCGTCCAGGACCTTTATGGCCTCATCGGTATCCTGCTCGCGCTGGGCACGCGAGTCCTGGACCATGCGGGCGATCCTCTGGTACTCCTCAGGTTCGAGGTAGTAGAACGCAAGGTCTTCGAGCTCCCACTTGATGGAGCTGATGCCGAGACGATCTGCCAGCGGCGCATAGACATCCATCGTCTCATGCGCCTTGAAGATGCGCCGGTCGGGCGGCAGTGCCGCGAGCGTCCTCATGTTGTGCAGGCGGTCTGCAAGCTTGATGATGATGACACGGATGTCCTTCGACATCGCCAAGAACATCTTGCGCAGGTTCAGGGCCTGCTTCTCGTCCATCGACTCGACCTCGATCGAGGTGAGCTTCGTGACGCCGTCCACGAGCTCTGCAACCGTCTCGCCGAAGCGCTCGGAGATGTCAGAGAGCGTGGCAGGCGTGTCTTCGACCGTGTCATGCAGAAGCGCAGCACAGATCGAATCCTCATCCATATGGAGCTTGTCGGCGAGAATCAGCGCAACCTCGACCGGATGGTTGATGTAGGGCTCGCCGGAGCGCCTTTTCTGGTCCTTGTGGAACTCGGCTGCAAAGTGATAGGCCTCGTGAATCTTCGAGACCGCCTCTTCGTCCATGTAGCGGGAGCAGGTAACCTCGAGGAGGCGCCAGTTGTCTGCATTCGGAATGGCCTTTTCTGCCATGGTTCACTCCTCTCCGTCGACGATACGTCCCATATGCGGGATGATGGGCCTGCAGAGTGCGCAGGTGAGCTCCTGTGCCGTTGCCGTGAGGATCCAGTCCCGGAACCGGGCGAAATCCTCGCGTGCACGCATGCCCTCGAGATAGCGGATGGACTGCACGAGGTCCATGCGGGAAGGAGCGTCTGCCATGAGTATACGACGCTGGGATCCCCAGCCGCTCGTCGAGAGGAAGCCGAGCTCCTGGAATATCTGGATGCCGGCAGAGACCGATCCCTCGTCGATGTGCGCTCTGTCGTCCATGGAGAGGCATGCCTCGGCGATATCGGCATTCGCCGCGTCGAAGCTGCCATCTCCGCCTTCTGCCTTTGCAGCTCTGCCAAGCTGCATGAGCGTGCGATAGAGCACGACGAGGTCAGAGCGTGCAGGGGCAGCAGAGGCGATGATGCGCTCATCGATTCTGGCATCCCTGCTGCTGAAGAGCAGGTGCACCTGGGCAGGCTTCCCATCCCTTCCGGCACGGCCGCACATCTGGTTGAACTCAATCTCCGAGAATGGCATATGGAAGAGGACCGCATGCCTGATATCAGGGATATCGACACCCTCGCCGAAGGCAGAGGTCGCAACGATGCAGGAAAGGTCTCCCTCGCGGAAGGCACGCTCGACGCGTGCACGGTCGCGGCGCGTGAGCCCTGCGTTATAGAAGGCGATGCGTCCCGCCTCATCCGGCACGGCGTGCCTGAGCATCCTCACGAGCGCCACCGACTGCTCGCGGGAGTTCACGTAGCAGACGCACTTCTCCCCTGCCGCCACGATATGCACAAGCGCCGCCTCGCGGTCGCGCAGCTCGCGGAGATCGTCGAGCACAAGGTTCGTCCTGCTCGTTCTGTCGATGAGGACATTCGATTTCGGAATCTGGAGAAGCCGGCAGAGCTCTTTTGCCACCGGATCGGGTGCCGTCGCGCTGACTGCGAGGCAGACCGGATGCCCCAGAGCCTCCAGAATCTTCGGGAAGTCGCTATAGGCGTCTCTCTTTGCAGGCCCTGCCTGCCCCGCATGGTGGGCTTCGTCGACGACGACAAAGCCGATGCGTCCGCCCTTTGCGAAGCGGCGTGCATGGGCTGCGAGGAACTCGGGCGTCGTGAGCACGACGTCGACCTCCCCTGCAGCAAGCGCAGCAAAGATGTCCTCCCGCTCTCCCTGGCCTGTGGCACCGGTCAGGACGCGCACGGTCATGCCGAGAGCGCCGAAGGCTTCCTCGAGGTGGCATCTCTGGTCTGCGACAAGGGCGCGGAGCGGATAGACGAATATCGATGCCTTGTGCTCCGCGAGCGCCATGCGCGCGGCGTGGACGTGGAAGATGAGGCTCTTGCCACGACCCGTAGCCATCACGCAGAAGCAGGATTTGCCCGCGCCAAGGAGCGCGAGCGCCTCCCGCTGTGCCGGCAGAAGGTCGTGGTCGCCGATGAAAAGATGCGAGAGGCGCTCTGCAAGCGCCTCAGTCGCAAGCCCCGAGAGCTCCTGGCGCAGTGCCTGCACGCCCTTTGCCTTCGAAGCTGCTGCCTGCACCTCCTTCGGCTGCCGCATGACCTGGATATCGATGGCGGCATCCTGGCTCCTTGTGGTGCAGACGACCTTCAGCACCTCGGCACGATAGGTCGCGCCGGCATCGATGGCAGGCACAAGCGCTGCTGCGATATGATGGCGCAGATGCCCCAAGACCGTGCCTTCCTTCGTCACGAGGGCAAGAGAGCACATCTCTGCCGTGCCGTCAGAGCAGACGGAGAGCTCCTCTCCTTCCGAAAGACGCGTGGGGTCGGTTCCTTCCGGCATCCTCACGACACGGGTCCTGAACTTGAGCGCCTCTGCTATGCCTGCATGTTCAGGGACCGAAAGCACCTCCGAGGCGTGCTCGAAGAGCTCGTCGGCAAGCGTCGGGTCCGCCTTCTTGCTGTCCTCGTCAGGGGTCCTGTAGATGATGTCCTTGACCATGAGCTTCGGCTTCGTGCGCCCCTGCCAGGTCTCGTTCACAGCCTCGAAGACGAGGTCCACAGCCCCGTCATAGCCTGATGCCTTCTCGATGTGGGGCGTCCGGAACATGATGGCAGGCACGGCGTGCGTGCCATCGCTTGCGACGAAGCGCAGATGGTCGCCGTTCGTGCCGACACGCGCCCTGCCCCTCATCGTGACGCCGCAGACGCCGAAGAGCGGCTTCTTGTTGCCCATACCGAAAGGCTGGAGGATCTCAAGCGAGGAGATTGTCGGACGGTCGATCTCTGCGAGGGAGACGATCGCTGCGACCTCGCCCCTGTCCTCGAACTGCTCTGCAGGCAGGGCATCCATGATGGCTTCCATGCGGTCGCGGAAGGCATCGAGATTGGCGGCATCGAGCGTGACGCCGACTGCTCCTGCATGGCCGCCAAAACGAATCAGGAGGTCCGAGCACTGCTCGACCGCATGGAAGAGATCGACAGAACCCACGGAGCGGCCAGAGCCTCTGGCCACGCCGTCAGAGATCGTGAAGAGGAGGGCTGGCACATGGTATTTGTTCACCATGCGCGAGGCGACGATGCCCTTGACGCCCTCATGCCAGCCTTCGCCGCCGACGACGATGACGCGACCGCCCTCGTAGAGTGCATCCACCATTGCCATCGCTTCGTCGGTAAGCGCTGCCTCGATCTCGCGGCGCTCCGAGTTGATGGCCTCGAGCTGGCCCGCCAGACGGGTCGCCTCCTGCTTGTCATCCGTAAGCAGGAGCTGGAAGGCCACATCGGTCGAGCCCATGCGTCCTGCGGCATTGAGGCGAGGTATGAGCGAGAACGGCAGGCTGTCTGCCGTGACCGTCGAGAGGTCGGTGCCCGAGCTTGCGGCCAGAGCGACGATGCCCGGACGGTCCGTCTTCCTCATCCGCTCGAGGCCATCGGTCACAAGTGCCCTGTTCTCGCCGCACAGGTCCATCATGTCGGAAATCGTGCCGAGGGTCGCGACCTCCGTGTAGTGCCGCCAAAGGTCGGGGTTCCCAAGCCTCTCGCCCAGGACCTGCACAAGCTTCAAAGCCACACCGGCACCGGCAAGGTCTCTGCTCGGGCAGTCTTCCGTCATTTTCGGATCGGTCACCGGCACGCCTTCAGGCACGAGGTCTCCCGGCTCGTGGTGGTCGGTCACGACGACGTCGATGCCCTCTTCCTTGAGCCATGCGACTTCGTTCTTCGCTGCTATGCCGTTGTCTACCGTGACGATGAGGTCGGGCGATGCCTTCTCCTGCACACGCGCGAGCGCCTCGCGCGAAAGGCCATAGCCCTCGCCGAAGCGGTTCGGTATGAACGGAGCGACCTTGCCTCCGAGCGCCCGGAGACCGAGCGTCAGAAGGCAGGTCGCACTCATACCGTCGACATCGAAATCGCCGAAGACCGCTATCTGCTCGCCACGCTCGAGCGCTGCCTCGACCCTGTCTGCTGCTTCCTTCATGCCTGGAATCAGCAGAGGGTCCTGCCAGTCACGATCGAGCGAGGGCGTGAGGAAGCGCTTCGCTTCCTCCACGTCGCGTATGCCGCGGGCGCACATCACGCGTGCCACAAGGGGCGCCACGTCGAGTGCATTCGCCAGCTTGGAAGCGGCCTCGTCATCTTGAGGAAGGACATCCCAGCGTCTGCTTCCCTTGAGGCCTGCCATAAAGATCAGGCCTCCTGTGCGGGCGTTGCCGTATCACGGTACTTGGCGGCAATCTTTGCCCACTTGGGCTCCTTGCCCTTCCAGACGCAGAGGATCTGGGAAGCGACCGCGAAGCTCGAGTAGGTGCCGAGGAGCTCGCCAACGAACATGGCAAAGGCAAAGTCGCGCAGGGTCGAACCGCCAATAGCAAGCATGCAGATGACCGGCACGACCGACGTGATCGTCGTGTTGATGGTGCGGACGATGACCTCATTGATCGAGTAGTTCGCGATCTCGTCGTAGGTATGGTGCTTGCCGTCAGAAAGCTGCTTTGCGTTCTCGTCGATGCGGTTGAACTCGACGACCGTGTCGTAGAGCGAATAGCCCATGATCGTCAGGAGCGCTGCCACGACATTCGGCGTGATCGGCATCTGCGTCCAGGCATAGACACCGATAGTGATGAGCAGGTCGTGCACGAGGGCGATGACAGCAGAGATCGACATCTTGAACTCGTAGCGAATCGAGACATAGACGATGATGGCGGCAATTGCGACGAAGAAGGCAAGAAGCGAAGAGCGGGTGACATCTGCTCCCCAGTCAGGGCCGATCGTCGTGACCTGATAGGAGGAATCCTCGAGGCCGAGCCTGTCTGCGACCTGGTTGGCATGGTCGGTGGCCGTCTGGGGATCCGTCGTGCCAGAACGCACGAGGAAGCCCGTCGCGCCATCCGTGACAGAGGTCTGGACCGTCGCTTCACCCTCGCCTGCATCGGCAAGCGCATCGCGCATCTGCTCGATCGTGATCTCTCCCGTATCGCGGAAGTCGATCTCGGTGCCGCCGATGAACTCGATGCCGAAGACAAGGCCGCGGGCGAGGATGCCGACAATGGAAAGAGCGATGAGGACACCGGAGATGACGAAGAAGGCACGGCGGTGCTTCATGAACTGGATCTCGCCCTTGAAGTGGCTACGCATGGGCCACACCTCCCTTCACGCCCCGCTCGCTGCGGGCGCGTTCTGCCTCTTCCAGATCTTCCTCGATGCCCCAGAACTTTGGGTGCTTCTCGATCTGGCGCTGGGCCAGAAGGCGAAGTGCCGGTGCCTTGAAGCAGAACATCGTCACGATGTCGCAGGCAACGCCGAGCGCAAGCGTGAGGCCGAAGCCCTTGACCGTGCCAGAGGCGAAGGCGAAGAGGGCGATAGCGGAGACGAGCGTCACGATATCGGCGTCAAGCGAGGTCTTGATGCCGTGCTTCGTGCCGGAGATCGAGGCGTTCTTGACGCTCTTCCCCATCCTGATCTCCTCGCGGAAGCGCTCGAGCACGAGAATCGACGAGTCGGCAGCAGATCCTGTCGTCAAGACCATGCCGGCAAGTCCCGGAAGCGTCAGGCTGAAGAGGCCATTCTTCGAGAGGATGGCAAGAAGGCCGAGATAAAGGACAGCGAAGCAGGCAAGCGAACCCAGAGTCAGGATGCCCATGCCACGGTAGAAGAAGAAGAGATACACGACGACGATCGCGACACCGGTCGCAATGGCGAGGATGCCCTGCTGGAGGGAGTCCTGGCCAAGCGTCGGTCCGACGACGCGGGACTCGGAGTATGTGAGCGTCACAGGAAGCGAGCCGGAGTCCAGGACCGTCTTCAGGCTCTTTGCCTCATCGAGCGTGAATGAGCCCGAGATGGAGACATTGCCATCCGTGATGGCGGATTGCACTGCTGGCGCAGACTTCACGACGCCGTCGAGCACGATAGCGATCTGGCCCTTCGTCGGGGCAAGCTCGGTCGTGACATCGCCGAAGATCCGGGCACCTTCGCTGTTGAACGAGACATTCACGACATACTCGCCCGTCGAGGACTGGGCGACAGAGGTCTTCGTGATATAGGAGCCATCCATGAAGGCGATGTAGGAGCCATCAGCAAGCTCGACATCCTCCTGGCCATTCCTGATCTTCAGGAGCGCATCGGCGTCGCCGATATCGTCGAGGCGGACGAACTCGATATGTCCGGTCTGGCCGATGGTCTGGACGGCGGTCTCTGCATCCGTCGCACCCGGAATCTGGACGAGGATGGAATTTGCGCCCTGCTGCTGCACGGTCGCCTCGGAAGCGCCGAGCGAGTTCACGCGGTTCTGGACAATCGATGTAGCGGTAGCCATATCATCAGAGCTCGGCTGAGAGCCATCAGACTTCGAGGCCGTCAGGATGACGGAGACGCCGCCCTTGATATCGAGACCCTGATTGATGGAGGTGCCAAGCGGCGTGAAGGCAATCACGCAGGCAACGCAGACCGCTGCGAGAACGACGAGCGTCGATACCCAGCGGCGGGCATTTGCGCTCAGGCGTCGCTTCGAGCGTGATTTCTTGCGCTTCGGTGCCGTAGCCGATGCGCCTTCTGAGGCATTCCAGCGCGCGACACCCGATTCTTGGGGTGCTTGCCCCTTCTTGTTCTTAGCCATGTCCCTGCAACTTTCTGGAACCTATGGTCCCTCGTATCTGCAACAGAACCATTATAGGGACATGGCCAAGATTGACAAAATGCGGAAAAGCTGGGCAATCAGAAGTCGCGCACTGCTTCCGATGCCATCCACTCGTCCTCGAACTGCTTGTAGGTGCCCGCAAAGATCGCAGCGCGTGCCTGGCGCATGAGCTCCAGGAGGAAGTAGATGTTGTGCATGGAGAGGAGGATGGCGCCGACCATCTCCTGCTGCTTCACAAGGTGATGGATGTAGGCACGCGTGAAGCCGCCTGTGCAGACAGGACACGTGCACTTGTCATCGAGCGGTCCGTGGTCGTGCGTATACTTCGCGTTCTTGAGGTTCATCCTTCCCTCATGGCTGAAGGCGGTGCCCATGCGAGCCGTGCGGGTCGGAAGCACGCAGTCGAACATATCGACACCACAGCCCACCTCATGCACAAGCGTCGTCGGATTGCCGACGCCCATGAGGTAGCGGGGCTTGTCCTTCGGCATGTACTCGCAGACCAAGGGATCGAGCGTCTCGCACATCGTCTCGAAGTCCTCGCCCACCGAGTAGCCGCCGATGCCGTAGCCGGGAAAATCGGCGCATTCCTCAAGATGGTGCAAGGACCGAAGGCGCAGGTCCATGTGCATGCCGCCCTGGACGATACCGAAGAGGGCCTGGTCCTCGCGGGTATGAGCCGCAAAGCAGCGCTCTGCCCAGGCGCTCGAGAGCTCGACCGCACGCTCGACGAAGGGACGCTCTGCCGGATAGGGCGGGCACTGGTCGAGCTGCATCACGATATCAGCACCGAGCTGCTCTGCGATGTGCATGTTATCCTCAGGCGTCCAGTGGATATAGGAGCCGTCGTAGTCGACCGCACGGAACGTCACGCCCTCATCGGAGAGCTTCGTGAACTCGCCGTGGGAGAAGACCTGGAAGCCGCCCGAATCGGTAAGGATTGGACGGTGCCACTGCATGAACTCGTGAAGACCGCCCATCTCGTCCACAAGGTCTGCTCCCGGCCTGTTTGCGAGATGGTAGGTGTTCGCGAGGATGATCTTGGCGCCAAGCTCCTCGAGCGTGGAGGGAAGGATGCCCTTCACGGTTGCCTTCGTGCCGACCGGCATGAAGATGGGCGTCGGGATGTCGCCGTGCTCGGTATGGATGAGGCCGGCACGTGCATGGGTCAGAGGATCTTCTGCCTGGACCGTGAACGTGAAATTCGGATTGCTGGCCACGTTATGCCTCCTTTGCAGCTGCGTGCGCCTCTTCGAGCGCAGCCTCTATCCAGACGGCGACGCCGTCCTCATCGATGCTTGGACAGACTTCGTCTGCAAGCGCCTTCACATCGTCCGACGCGTTGCCCATCGCGACGAAATGGCCGACATGCCCGATGAGCGGGATATCGTTTCCGCCGTCGCCGAAAGCGACGACTGCCCCTTTTGGGATGCCCAGATAGGCAGCAAGCGCGTCGGCGCCCGTGCCCTTTGTGACACCCTTCTTCGTGATCTCGATCTGGGTCTTCTCCATCTCGGCGACTTCCCAGATGCCTTCACGCTCGAGGATGCGCTCTGCCACCTTCATGTTCTCGGGTACCGGGAAGGAGCAGTCGAACTTCTCTATCCCATCCTCTGCACTCTTGAGCTTCGGAAGGGCTGACAGGCAGCTGTGCCATCCTTTGAGACGGAATATCGGATGCGAGACGAAGCCCTTCAGAATATCGAGGGCTGACCCGCTCCTGCGCTCCGTCTGTCCTGCCATATAGGAGATGGCACCTGCCTCGGCGTAGGTATCCATACCGAGATGGACATGCCAGGCGGCATGGAGCGGCCTGAACGCCTGGTAGATCCTGAGCGCGTCATCACGCTCGATAGGCCTGCGCACAAGCGGTGCAAGATTCCCGTCGGCGATGCAGGCTCCATTTGCTGTCACGTAATAATCCATGCACTCAGCATCGGTGGCCGGCCCTTCGATGAGGCCGCGGGGGCGCCCGCTGCAGACAGCTGTCGCGACACCGTGGTCCTGGAGCATCTTGATTGCCGCTACAACCCGAGGAGAGATTCCCTGATGATGCGCAAGAATCGTTCCATCGAGGTCAAAAAGGCACAGCCCGATGCCCTGAGGGCACCGGGCTGTTCCGGCCAATCCTTGCTTGAGTGCAGAGGGCTGACTACTTCTCGCCAAAGCCGTCGTCAATCAGAGCGACGAGGGTGTCGAGAGCTTCCTGCTCCTGGTCGCCGTCGCAGGCAACCTCGACCTTGGTGCCAGCAGCGAGGCCAGCAGCAAGAATCATCATGATGGACTTTGCGTTGACAGGAGCGGAGCCCTTCGTGAGGTCCTTGATCGTCACATTGCAGGGGAACTTCTTTGCGGCAGCAACAAACTGGGAAGCGGGACGTGCGTGAAGACCAGTAGCGTTGACAATGGTCGTCTGCTTGGAAACCATCTTTTTCTCCTTTGACACGACAATGGAGCGCGCGGGCTGCCCCGCAATGCGCATTTGCCATTACTGTAACAAAACTTGTGCACTTGTGACACACTTTCTTTTCACTACGCAGAATCCAGAATGTTCCAGCATATTCCCTCCATCTCGAAGCTCTGCAGCTGTCCGCGATGGCATGAAATGACACCCGCTTTCCTATTTCTGGGCAGCGGCGGGCGGAAATGCGCCAAAATGGTACATGTACATGCTGAAGCACCAAGGAGCTTGGAAACCATGCAGGACAACGCAGAAGAGCGCAGCGATACAAAGAAGCCCCGCCATGAGAGGCGCAAGGACAAGAAGCAGCAGAAGGACCAGAAGACACAGAAGAAGCCGAAGGGCTCCTCTGGCTTCACAGGCGGCTTTGCTGCCGTGAGGCAGGTGCACGCTGCCTCGAAGGAGCACTCGAATGCCCGCTCCGAGCTCAAGAAGGCAGAGTCCGCACTCGCCGAGGACAAGAAGGTGCTCGACCACAGGATCGATGTGACGAGAAGCTACGCCCAGATCGTCTCCGAGCAGACGAAGGCCAGGACGAATGCCGAGAAGGCGAAGGCCGCAGCAGAGCGCCGCATCGAGGCCCTGAAGGAAGAGCATGACAAGCTGGCCGGCGAGCTCGAAGTCATGCGCTCGGAGCATGCAGAAGCGCTCAAGCCTTTCCAGAACGTCATGGAATCCACCCGTGGCCGCGCTGACGATACGGCAAAGCTCCTCTCCGAGGCGAAGAAGGCCGCCAAGGCTGCACAGACCGAGGCAAACGATGCGCAGGCACGCCGCGAGCAGAGGATCTCTGCCGCGAACAAGGCCTACGACAATGCCCAGGCACGTCTTCGCAAGCTCAACGCTGACTTCGAGGAGCTCAAAGGCAGGCCTGATACCGATGCTGGCGCCATCGCCCGCATGGAGCAGGAGATCTCTGCCGAGAAGGCACACCTCGAGAGCACGAAGGCAGACATCCCTCTGGTTACCGACGAGGCACAGAAGAATGTCGATGCCGCCCAGCGCCATCTCTGGAACCAGCAGCAGGCACTCGATTCCGCGCAGAAGGCAGCAGAGGAAGCAAGCACCGAAGCCAAGCGTCAGAAGGCCGAGTACGACGAGCGCTACCAGAGCTTCCAGACCGAGGAGGCAACGCTCGACAACGATGTCGTGCAGCGCGAGATGGGGATCCGCGATGCCTCGAAGGACCGCGACACGGCTCAGGCAAATATCGAGGCCGCCCAGAAGCTCCTCGATGAGGCAGAGGACATCCATGCCCACCCCGAGGTCACGAAGAAGCTCGCCGAATCCGTGGCAGAGAAGCAGCACCTCGTCGATATCCAGAAGCAGGAAGTGAGCTCGCTTGCCCGCTCCGAAAAGCAGCTCAGGAGCTCCACGAGAAAGCAGCGCATCACCTTCATCTCCCTCCTCATCGTAATCGCTGCCGTCATCCTCCTCATCATCTGGTTCCTGACGCACTAGGACAAGCAGCCACAAGGCAGCACAAAGGCCGGACCTGCACTGAGCAGATCCGGCCTTCTTCGTAGCTTGATATGTTGCAGATAGCCTAGTCGATGAACATGGCATCACCGAAGGAGAGCATCCTGAAGCGGTGGTCGATTGCATCCTGGTAGGCATCCATGATCTGGTCCCTCGTCGCGAAGGCGGAGACAAGCATCATGAGAGTCGAGCGCGGCACATGGAAGTTCGTGATCAGGGCATCGACCACGTGATAGGTCGAGCCCGGCATGAGATAGAGGTTCGTCGTGGCGTTCTTGCGCTCCACGATATCGCCCTTGCCTGTGACCTTGGCAGAATCCTGTGCATCCTCGAAGCGGCGTGCCGTTACCGGAGGATTGGAGACCGGTGCTTCTGCCTCCCAGGCGCTCTCGAGCGACCGGACGCTCGTCGTGCCGACGGCAATCACGCGGTGCCCTGCTGCCTTCGTTGCATGCACGGCATCCACGACATCCTGCGGGACGTGATAGCGCTCGGTATGCATGACATGCTTCGTAGGATCGTCCTCCTCGACGAGGCGGAAGGTGTCGATGCCGACCTCGAGCTCCACAGTCTTCCAGCCGATGCCCTGCTTCTCGAGGCGCTCGATGAGCTCCGGCGTGAAGTGAAGTCCTGCTGTCGGGGCTGCTGCGGAGTGCTCCTCATGCATGGCATAGACGGTCTGGTACTTCTCGGGGTCGCCCTCATACTGCGTGATGTAGGGAGGCAGGGGCACATGTCCTGCCTTGTGCATGGCCTCGTCGAGCGTAAGCCCCTCTGCCGGCGTAAAGCGCACGAGCCTGCCACCGCGCGAATCGTCCACGTAGTCGACGATCTCGCCCGTAAGGACGACCGGAGCCGTCTCCGGTGCATGGGCGCCACCAGGACGATACTCGACGACATTGCCCGGCTTCAGGCGCTTGCCCGGGTTCACGAGGCACTCCCAGACATGTCCCAGAGGATCCTTGTCCTCGCGGCGCTTCAGGAGCAATGTCTCGGAGACGCCGCCTGTCTGGCGCTTCCTGCCGACGAGACGTGCCGGCATGACACGGGTCTTGTTTGCGACGAGCAGGTCTCCCGGCTCGAGGTACTCGCCGATATCGGTGAATGTGCGGTACTCGTGGCCACCGTTCTCGCGGTGCAGCACGAAGAGGCGGCAGGAATCCCTCGGGTCTGCCGGCTCCTGCGCGATGAGCTCATCAGGCAGCGGATAGTCGAAATCGTCAGTGCGCATAGAGATAATCCTTTTTGTTCTTTACGTTATGCCTTGTTGATGATAGCGCGCTTTGAGCTTTCAGGCTCACTGTGCACAAGGCACACATCGAGCTGCTGCCCGATTCGCCTTGTGCTCGGCCTTGCGCATGTCGCGTGCTTCATGCCGTTCGATGGCAGCTTCTGCCGCAGAGAAGCGGCAGCCGCAGTAGTTCTGCCGATACATCCCGAGCGCACGGGAATCGGTGACCGATTCCGGATAATGGGGCCTGAAGTCGCGCCAGACCTCTTCCAGGCCATACTTCGGTGCAAGCTTCGAAAGCACCTCATGGCAGGCATCGAAGAGCTGGTAGGGCGAGACGACAAGCGTCGTCGAGATATAGTGGAAGCCCTCTTCCTTCGCCACCCTGCAGGACTCCTCGAGACGCACGCGGTAGCAGGCACGGCAGCGCGCCTCGCGCGCAAGCCCGGCTGGCGCCACCTTCGCCTCCCAGAGATCGCGGCGGTCCTCTGCAACGATCACCGGCACGTGGGCCACTTCATCTGCCCAGGCAAGCAGGGTCTTCAGGCGCTTGTCATGCTCTTCAATGGGCTGGATGTTCGGATTTGTCCAGCAGATGGTCGGCTCGAAGCCTTCCTCGCGCAGATATTTCACCGGCTCGAGCGAGCAGGGCCCGCAGCAGGCATGAAGAAAGAGCGGTGTGCCCATAGATTCCTCTCTTATGGTCTATTGCTGCTACAACCGTAGCATTCAAAGCCATCTGTTGCAGCCACAGAAATTTGTTCTGCGAAAAGCGTAAAACCCGCGCAGGTGGGTAGCATGAAGGCAGCAAAAATCCCAAAGACAGAGCGAGGTGCCCCATGCCCGAAGCAACGCCCATCAATCCCGGCAATCCCCCCGTCGTGGAAAGCGCTCCCCCGCTTTCGGGCAACCCTCAGATCCCCAAGGAAGAGCGTACCGTCCCCTCGATTGAGTCGAGGCTCCGCCACAACATCCTGAAGATGCCACAGGAGATAAGACGTGCCTCCGGCATCGTCATCTACGGCAGAAGGATCAAGAGCCTCGTCTTCACGACCGACCTTGCCATCATAAAGAACTGCGATGCGGATGCCGTGTTTGCGGTCTATCCCTTCACGCCCCAGCAGTCCATCTCCGCTGCCATCATCAGCGCTGCGAGCGTGCCGGTATTCTGCGGCGTCGGCGGCGGCACGACACGTGGCATGAGAACAATATCGCTTGCGAAGGACGTGGAGTCCCAGGGTGCCATGGGCGTCGTCCTCAATGCGCCGATCTCGAATGTGAACCTGCTCGGCGTCTCCCGCGCTGTCGATATCCCGACCGTCGTGACAGTCGCGACACCCCAGACCGATATCGATGCCCGCCTCGCTGCAGGCGCTGCCATCCTGAATGTTGCAGGAGGCAAGGAGACAGCCAATATCGTGCGGGCCATCCGTGCCAAGCATCCGACAGTTCCTATCATTGCAACCGGCGGCAACAAGCCGGATACCATCCTGGCCACAATAGAGGCAGGAGCCAACGCGATCACGTACACGCCGCCTTCGGTGCAGGAGCTCTTCTCCGAGATGATGGCACGATACCGGAGCTAGTGAACCAGCAGGAATGCCTGCATAAGGCATAGAACATGCAAGGCGGAATCCTTTGGGGTTCCGCCTTGCATGTTTGCCTTCTATCAACGCTCCTGCGTTTCAGGGCGCTTTATCATGAACCGCCGAACGGAAGGCAGATATCCGCCCATGCGGTGAAATCCATAACACAAACGGCGCCGTCATACAGTATGGGTCGAGCTCTTGGAACTGAAAGACCCCACCACTGAGGCAAGACCTCCTTAAACGCAGAATGTCTTTCATCTCATGGAGGCACGCAGCAACGTCCTGGTCAGCATGCTCCATATGAGCAAGGGCATCATCAGCTGCGTCAGTGCTGTCCGCATATGCATGGTCTTCGGGATTGGCAGCCATGCGAGAATCGACGCAATCAGCACCCTGCCCGAGAATGGCGGCAAAGCAGATCCGGAATCTGTTCCGGACGCCCTGTGCCCCCATGAAGCTCCCGTGATCTTCGCAGACGAGCCTACAGCCCCGCTCGATGCCAGGACGCAAAAGACGGTAGCCAATATCTCCTTGGGCAGACGGCACATGGCGCATCCTTCGTCCTTGAACTCTGAGTGCTACCCCAGAAGGATGCAGCCGGTTTCGGAGTCCTTCACATGGGTGACATGGGACGTCGTTGCAATGGCCTTTGCCATATCCCAGTCCCCTACGCAGCCGGAGAGATGCACCTCTGCCACAATCAGCGACTCTGCGGAAAAGGACAGGACGAAGCCCGCAGCCACGATGCCTGCCGTCACGAGAATGGTCGGCGCCAAGAGCACGCAGATGAAGCGTCCCTTCGGCAGCATGCAGTCATCAGTCCTCGTGTAGAGGAAGCCTGCCTCGGCCCCGAAGCTGATATGGCACTTGCCATGGGACATGATGAGGAAGAAGAGGGCATGCACGAGCTCGTGGACAGCAAAGCATGCCATCGTGACAAGGACAGTCCAGAGCACGGCCCAGCCGTTACGGAAGATGGTCCATCCGCCGATTGCTGCCGCAATGAGCGAGGGAGCCAGGCCCAGGGCCAGCACGAGCACAGACTGCACAAGCATCCTTCTCTGCAGCACGGCATCGCCGAGCACATCGACCTCTCCTCTGACTTCCACAGACGCTCTCCCTCCTTCAGCAAACACATATTCCATTCTGCCCATACCGCCTGCCGTGGCATACAATAGAGCGTGCCGTATAGCCAAGAATGAAGGATAGGTCATGGCTTCAGAAGCAGCTAAAGCATCCACAGAGCGCCCGCAGTTCCCCAAGCGTGCGGTCATCACCGGCGGCATGCCGTATGGCAACAAGAATCTCCACTTCGGGCATATCGGCGGTGTGTTCGTGCCTGCCGACTTCTTCGCCCGCTTCCTGCGCGACCGCATCGGCCAGGAAAACGTGATCTTCGTCTCGGGCACCGACTGCTATGGCTCCCCCATCATGGAGGGCTACCGCAAGAAGGTGGAAGAGGAAGGCTACGAGGGCACGATCGTCGACTATGTCCAGGCGAACCACAACCTCCAGAAGGAAGCTCTGGATGCCTATGGCATCTCGCTCGATATCTTCGCAGGCTCTGGCCTCGAACCGGCACGTCCGATCCATGCAAAGCTCTCGAAGGAGATCTTGGAGCGCCTCTATGAGCGTGGCTATCTGAGGAAGATGTCCACAAGGCAGTTCTACGACGTGAAGGCAGGCCAGTTCCTGAATGGCCGCCAGGTCATCGGCCGCTGCCCCGTCAAGGGCTGCAAGTCCGAGAAGGCCTACGCTGACGAGTGCGATCTTGGCCACCAGTTCGACCCCGAAGAGCTCATCGACCCGGTGAGCCAGCTTACCGGCACGAAGCCGGAGCTCCGTCCTGTCGACAACTGGTACTTCGATCTCCCTGCCTTCCGCAAGGACCTCGAGAAGCTCACGGACGAGTGGGACAAGGATCCGCAGGTGCGCCCGATTGTCACGAAGACGGTCCGCGAGAGCCTCGTCGACCCGGTCATCTATATCCAGCAGCGCTTCGAGGACGCCTTCAAGGCTGCAGAGCCGAAGCTTCCGGCCCATACCGTGACGCCGGCAGAGGGCAACCAGCAGTCCTTCTCTGTCAGCTTCGAGAACTGGGAAGACCGCGACCATGCCCGCGAGATCCTCGAAGAGGCTGGTGTGCGCTTCCGCACCGGCAAGACGCTTCTCCCCTTCCGCCTCACCGGCAACATCTCCTGGGGCGTCCCGGCACCCGATCTCGAAGACACGAAGGACCTCACGGTCTGGGTCTGGCCCGAGAGCCTCTGGGCACCTATCTCCTTCGTGCAGACCGTGCTTGCGAATGCCCCTGAAGGCCGCTACTCCTCCACGGACTGGCATGACTGGTGGTGTGCAGACGATGCAAAGGTCTTCCAGTTCATCGGCCAGGACAACATCTACTTCTACTGCGTCGCACAGCCTGCGATGTGGGAAGCGCTCGACTGGGGCCTCTTCCAGGACACGCCAGTCGCGAACTACCACATCCTCTTCATGAACAAGAAGGCCTCGAGCTCCGGCAAGATCAAACCGCCCATGGCAGAGGAGCTTCTGGACCACTACACGCCCGAGCAGCTCCGCACCCACTGGCTGAGCCTTGCTCTCGACCAGAAGGCTGTGAGCTTCTCTCCGAAGCCCTATGACACCTCCGTGAGCCACAAGGACAAGAAGACCGGCGAAGAGATTCTCGTGAAGGACGATCCGCGCGTCGTCGACCCTGCCCTCAAGGAGAGCGCCTTCCTGACGAACATCTTCAACCGCCTTGTGAGGAGCTGCTTTTACGGTGCCGCAAACAACTGCGACGGGCACCTGCCAGAAGTCGCACCTGAGCAGGAAGTTGTCGATGCTGCAAACGAGGCGACGCTTGCCTTCGAGCGTGCCTGCGCCGTCTTCGATGCCCATACGGCACTCTCTGTTGCAGAAGAGTACTGCCGCGCTGCCAACAAGCGCTGGGGCGACGAGTCGAAGGCCGCCAAGGACGACCACGACGCCTACGTCCAGGCACTTGCCAATGCGTTCCGAGCGCTTCGTACCGTGACGCTCCTCATGCATCCGGCAACGCCTTTCGGCTGCGCGAAGATCTGCGAGCATCTGAACTTCAAGCCCGAGCTCTTCTTCAGCTGGGACCACGCCTTCGACGGCGTCACCGAGCTCGCCGAAGCGCAGGGAGAGACGCCTGAGGCACACGAGCTCGTGGCGCTGCCTCCGCGCTACGACTTCTTCGAGAAGAAGCCAGGGCAGAAATAGACCACTTCAAGCGTCCGCCTTCGGGCGGGCGCTTTCCTTTGGAAAGGACCTTTCCCCATGCATATGCCTGTCCCGCCACAGCTCCATTTTCCCTCGCCCTATGAGCGCCCCCATGTGGCACCTCTCAGAGCTGAGCTTATCGAGCGTCCTGATGGCGCGAAGATCGCTGCCTTTGCCTATGGGGCAGATGCGCCCTGGAAAGAGAATCCAGAGGATGCACCCGTCCTCTTCCTCCATGGAAACGGCGAGGAGCATGGCATATTCGGACCGACGATCGATGCGGTCGTGGCAGGCGGAAATCCTGCCATCGGTGTCGATTCGCGTGGCCAGGGCAAGAGCACACGGGGATCAGAGCATCTCACCCATGAGCTCATGGAAGCAGATGCCCTTGCCGTGATGGACGCATGGGGCATAAGCAAGTTCCACATCCTCGGCTTCTCGGATGGCGGCATCCTGGCCCTTCTTCTGACACGCGACTGTCCTGAGCGGGTTCTCTCCTGCACGGCACCCGGCGCAAACCTTTCGCCCGAGGGAATCTACAGCGACGGCTGGGATGTTGAGGGTGCAGCACGCGAGCTCGACGAGTGGGCAAGCTGGACAGAGTCGCTCGATCCGGCAGGTGCCATAGACCCTGCGCTCCTTACGCCTGCCGCAGCAGACGCACGCACGACCGCAGACCTCCTTCGCCTCATGGACGAGGAGCCCCATATCGAGGCAAAGAGCCTCATGTCAATCTCCTGTCCGACCACGATCATGGCGGGAGAGAATGACGTTATAAAGCCCGATGAGACCGAGGCTATCGCCTCTGCCATCCCAGGCGCAGAGCTTGTGATTGTCCCAGGCCATGGCCATACGCTTCCGAAAGAGGCGCCCCAGGATGTGACGGACGCGCTCTTCCGGACGATGGTAAGGGCCTGCGAGGAATCCTAGGCTTCTTCGAGGATCTTCCCCAGGCGCTCGAGCATCGTGTCGATCTCAGCGTTGGTGATGACAAGAGGAGGCAGGAAGCGCAGGATCGAGTCGCCGATGTGGTTCAGGATGAGGCCTGCCTCAAGGCCCTTGTCTACAGCCTCAGTCGCAGACGGTACATCGAGCTGGGCTCCACGCATGAGGCCATGCCCTCTGACCTCGGTCACATGTGGAAGCTTCGCGAGGCCTTCTGCCAGATGGTTTCCTGCCTCGATCACGTGCTCGCCGATGTCCTCCTTGACCATCTCCTCGACGCAGGCACGTCCTGCCGTCGCCGCAAGGCAGTTGCCGCCGAAGGTCGAACCATGGTCGCCCGGATGCATGAGCGAAGCGACCTCTTCGCGAGCGCACACAGCACCCATCGGGAAGCCGTCCGCGATGCCCTTCGCAAGGGAGACGATGTCAGGCTCGATGCCGGCAAGCTGGTAGGCGAAGGGAGCGCCGGTACGGAAGAAGCCGGTCTGCACCTCGTCGATGATGAGCATGAGGTGGTGCTCAGAGCAGAGCTCGCGAGCACGCTTCAGGAATGCTGCCTCAGCCGGCCAGACGCCGCCCTCGCCCTGGATGCACTCGAGCATGACAGCACAGAGGGGACCGGTGCCTGCCGGAGGATTCACGATGGCAGCCTCGAGGGCATCCGCATCGTTCAGCGGGAAGGCCGCAAATCCTGCTGGCATCGGCAGGAACGACTTGTGGAAGACTGCCTGGCCGGTCGCTGCAAGCGTTGCGAGCGTACGTCCGTGGAAGCTCCGCTGCGCTGTCAGGATGCCCGTAGCGCCGCCGAGCTCCTCTTCGCCCCAGCGGCGTGCGACCTTGATAGCACCTTCGTTTGCCTCGGCACCGGAGTTGCCGAAGAAGGTCTGCCACTTCGTGCCGGTAGAGCCCGTGATGTGACCCTCTGTGTCCGTCGTCTTCGAGAGCAGGTCCGAGAGATCATGCGCAAGCTCCGCCCTGTTCTCCGCATAGAAGTAGTTGCTTGTCTGCCAGACCTTGCCGACCTGCTCGGCGAGGGCATCACGCACGACCGGGTTGCAGTGTCCCAGAGAGACCGCGCCGACGCCTGCCAAGAAGTCGAGATATTCCTTGCCCGTCGAGTCCACGAGAGTGGATCCATGGCCAAGCACCGGCTCGATCGGGAGCCGGCCATAGGTATGCATAACGTACTCGGCGTCTTCTGCTATGAAATCAGCCATATTGCTACTCCTCATCCTGTACAATCATCGTGCCGATGCCGGCATCCGTGAACACTTCCAGAAGCAATGCATGCGGGAAGGTGCCATTGAGCAGATGGACTTCCTTGACGCCGCCTTTGAGCGCTTCTACGACCGAGGAAATCTTCGGAATCATGCCTGCTGAGAGCGTGCCGCTTCCCAGCAGCTCTTCTGCCTCGCTCTTCGTGAGCTGCGAGATCAGCGATTCCTCATCCTCCACATCGCGGAAGAGGCCATCCACATCCGTGAGATAGACGAGCTTGTCGGCACCGAGGGCGCTTGCAACCTCTGAGGCTGCGACATCGGCGTTGATGTTGTAGAAGCCATCCTCTCCGCAGCCGACGCTTGCAATGACGGGGATATAGCCATCATCGAGCACCGACTCGATGAGATCGGTATTCACGTGGGTGATCGTGCCGACTCGTCCCAGCGCGGGATCGGTCTGCTCCACCTCGAACGTCATGCCATCCGCACCCGAGATGCCGACACCGACATTGCCGTAGGCGTTGAGGCCACGGACAAGCGTCTGGTTGACCTTGCCGATGAGGACCATCTGCACGGCTTCCATTGTCTGATCGTCGGTGACACGGAGTCCACGCTCGAACTTCACAGGGATATCGAGCTGCTTCAAGAGGGCATTGATGGCCTTGCCGCCACCATGCACGAGCACGATTCTCAATCCCATGAGCTTCATGAGCATGAGGTCGCCCACGACCTGGCGCATGAGGTCTGCATTCTCCATCGCAGCGCCGCCGTACTTCACGACGACCGTGCGGCCGTTCATCTTGTTGATCCAGGGCAGGGCCTCGGTCAGGACCTCTGCTTTCTGTGCGGCTTCGCTTCTGCGCTTGCGCTCTTCTGCCTTCATTGAAATATCCTTTCCTGAGCGCTAGCTCCGGTAGTCGCCATTGATCGAAACGTAGTCATGCGTGAGGTCGCAGGTCCAGATGCGGCAGTGTGCACTCCCCTGCCCGAGGTCTATGGCTATCGGCACCTCGTCTGCCTTGAAGCGAACGAGCATGTCATCCTCATCGACCGGAACCGGCTGTCCCTTGCGGCAGACCGCAACACCCAGAAAGTCGATATCGACCTTCGTCTGGTCGAAGGGAACGCCGCACTTGCCGGCTGCGGCTGCAACCCTGCCCCAGTTCGCGTCGTTGCCGAAGACGGCGCACTTCACGAGCGGCGAGTTCGCGATGGCACGCGCCACCGTCTCTGCCTCTGCGTCTGTCCTGGCACCGACGCAATCGACCGTGATGAGCTTTGTCGAGCCTTCGCCGTCTGCGGCGATCTGGCGTGCCAGCTCCTGGCAGAGCTCCTTCAATGCTGCCGAAAAGACGGCAAAGTCCGCCGATCCTTCCTGGATCTCACGGCCACCAGCCGCCCCTGTTGCCATAAGGAAGCAGGAGTCGTTCGTCGAGGTATCGGAGTCGACCGTGACCTTGTTGTAGGAGCCCTGGACCGCAGCAAGAAGCGCTGCATGTGCTGCCTTCTGCGAGACATTTGCATCGGTCGCCACGACGGAGAGCATCGTAGCCATGTTCGGCTGGATCATGCCGGAGCCCTTCACGAAGCCGCCGAGGTGGATCTTCGTGCCCGAAGGCAAGGTTCCCTGAAGTGCTGCCTCCTTCGGGTGCGTATCTGTTGTCATCACGGCACACGCCGCATCATGCGCGCCTTCAGCGGTTGCTGCGAGCTTTGACACGGCTTCCGGGATGCCCGACTCGAAGGGCCCCATCTCGAGCTGCGGGCCGATGACGCCGGTCGATGCGACCTCGACCTCGCTGTCTTCGCAGCCGAGCGCCTCGGCGAGCATATGGGCGGATTCTTCTGCATGCGCGAGTCCCAGCTCTCCTGTCGCGGCATTCGCGATGCCGGAGTTGAGCATCACCGCACGGATCTTGCCTGTGGCAGCACGCTTGCGGTCGAGCTGGACCGGAGCTGCGCAGAACTGGTTCTGCGTGAACGTGGCGGCGCAGGTAGCCATCTTGTCGGCGACAACGACAGCCAGATCGAGCCTTTCGGGATTCTTCCGGAAGCCAGCGTGGACGCCAGAGGCCATCACGCCTTGAGCGGCACAGACACCGCCTTCTGAGGTTGAGAAGCCTTCCGGCATGGCCCCGGTAGCAGAGACAGGGACCGCAATAGGTTCATATGCATTCATTTGTTTTCAGGCCTTTCGAGCAGAGGCAGCTTCTGCTGCCGGATGGACGGAGACGTGCAAGTTATGTCTCCTCTGCCCGCGACCGATCATGCCAGGGGCTGTATGAGATCGAGCCCTTCTGTTTCCGGGAGGCCGAAGACGGCGTTTGCGCACTGGATTGCCTGTGCCGCAGCGCCCTTGCCCAGATTGTCGATCGCGCAGGAGACGATGGCCATGCGTCGTCGTCGCGTATCGAATCCAAGGCCCACCTGGGCACGTGCGGAGCCAGCCACAGAGGCAGTCTGCGGCATCTGGCCCTGGGGCAGCACCTCGACAAGGGGCTCCTTCTCATAGCGTGCTGCATAGGCACCATAGAACTCATCTGCCGTGGCATCTTCTGCCATGGGCAGATAGACGGTAGCCAGAAGGCCGCGCTTGAGCGGAGCCAGGTGCGGCGTGAAGACGACAGAGATGGGACGTCTGGCAGCAGCCGAGAGCGTCTGCTCCATCTCAGGGGTGTGCCTGTGATGGGCAACGCCGTAGGCCTCGACAGACTCATCGGCGTGGCAGAAATGAGTGCGTGCATTGGGCGTCCTGCCGGCACCGGTGACACCGGAGATGGCATCGGAAATCACAAGGTCGCCAGAAACGAAGCCTGCTTCGAGCGCCGGCACCGAAGCAAGCGCCGTCGCCGTCGGATAGCAGCCAGGAGCAGCCACCAGCACGGCCTTGCCGCTTTCACGCTTCTCGGCGAGCTTTGCAAGGTCTTTGCGCGCTAGCTCGGGCAGCCCATAGACCGCCTCGTCCAGAAGCTCAGGAGAGGTGTGCTTGACGCCGTACCACTCCTCATAGACTGAGGCATCCTTCAGGCGGTAGTCGGCAGAAAGATCGATGACGGAGACGCCAGCTGCAATAAGCGCAGGCGTGAGTGCCAGAGACGCCGTATGCGGCACCGCAAGAAAGGCGACATCTGCTGCTGCAGCGATATCTTCTGCGACAGGTGCCGAGAAGGCCAGGTCCGTGATGCCGGCGAGGCCGGGATAGACCTCGGCGAGCTTCGTGCCGACAAGCTTTCTGTCTGTTGCCATCGCCAGCTCGAAGGAAGGATGGCGGAGAAGAAGCCTCACAGCTTCGATGCCTGCATAACCAGTAGCACCTACGACGCAGGCACGTATGCTCTGGGACATCCCCAACACCTCATCTTTCCTTGAATCTCATGTATGCACCGTCACGTATCAGGCGGCTTCGATTTGTTGCAAGCATCCTAGCACGCATGAGGTGGATGAGCCCCGCAAGCTTGCGTTGTTGTCCTTCTGGACACATTCCTGCAACAGAGCGAATGCAGGTGTCAAGTAAAAGTTAGGACAATCTATCCATTATTCTGCATAGCTTCATCGGCACTCGGGAACGTGACCGTGATGGTCGTCCCCTCGCCGAGCTTGCTCTTGAGATCGATCTTCGCGTTATGGAAAGCGGCAGCATGCTTCACGATAGCAAGGCCGAGGCCTGTTCCTCCGTTGGAACGAGAGCGGCTCTTGTCGACACGGTAGAAGCGCTCGAACACCTTCGGCTGCGCCTCTTCGGGGATGCCGATGCCGGTATCGGATACCGATACGGTCGGACGACCCGCTATCTGATACACCCAGACGTATACCTTGCCATTCACGCGGTTGTAGCGGATAGCGTTGTCGCAGAGATTCGATACCATCTCATCGAGCAGCCCCGCATTGCCGACGACCATGCACTTCTGCCCTTCGAGCGTAAGGCGCACACCGGCACGCTTTGCCTTGTCCTGGAGGCGGTCCGTGACGTCTCCTGCAATCTGGCAGAGGTCGCATTCTGTCTTGGGACCCAGGAGCTGCGAGTCGCCCGCACGCTCCGACTCATCCATCTTGGAGAGCGTCAGGATGTCGCTCACAAGCGACGAGAGGCGCCTGGCCGAGCTGTAGATGCGTCCTGCGAACTCAGGGATGTCCTCGGGACGGGCAATGCCGTCACGTATCAGCTCAGCAGCGCCCTGGATCGAGGCAATCGGTGTCTTGAGCTCGTGCGTCACGTTCGCCGTGAACTCGAGCCTATAGGCGTCAGCATCTCTCAGCTTGTCCATCTGGGCCATGAGCTCTGCCTGCTGGTCGTTCAAGCGGTCTACCAGAGGCTCAAGCTCACGGTAGGGAGCCTCTGCCTTGGCAGCTGTCGTATCGATATCAAGTATGGGCTTCACGAGGCGCTTCGAGAGCATGCGGCTTGCCGCCCAGGCACCGAGCACGACGAGCGCGACAATAGAGACAAGAAGGCCGATATCGTGCGTGAAGATCGCTGTCACGGACTCCCGGTCCTCAGAGAGCCTCAGGACGTCGCCCGAGCCAAGCCGCTGCGCATAGTAGAGCGAGACATTGCCTGCGGTATCGGAGGGGCGCTCGGTCTCCCCGGTGCCAGAAGACAGAGCCTCCTGGATCTCCTGTCGGTCTGCGTGGTTCGGCAGGCTCGAAGCCTCGAACTTTGTGTCGTAGATGACCGTGCCGTCAGGAGCGACGAGCGTCGCCCTCATCTTCTGCGGTGTCAGCATGCGCACGATATCCTGATCCGTATCGGTCGTATCGTCGGAATTGAGCGATGCCGCTATTGTTGCGCACTGGTCTGTCAGCTCATGCTTTGCATCGTCGACGAGCGTCGCATGGAAGACAAAAGCCGCCGCAAGCGTGGCCACGACAGCCACGCCCACGGCGAACATTGTGAGCGCTATGAAGATGATGCTGGAAAGAGACCGGGCCTCATGCTTCTCAGCCATGCTATCCCCTCAGACGGTACCCCACGCCTCTGACCGTCTCGATCAGGTCGGCTGCATCTCCTAGCTTGGAGCGCAGCGTCTGGACATGGACATCGACCGTGCGTGACCCGCCATCGAAGTCCCAGCCCCAGACACGCTGGAGCAGGGTCTCGCGCGTGAAGACCTCGCCCGGCGAGCGCATCAGGAACTCAAGCAGGTCGAATTCCCTCATCGTGAGCTGGAGCTCCTCGCCGTTCAAGGTCACTTCGCGCCTGCTGGGCCAGAGCGTGAGCGGCCCGCACTTCAGGACCTCGGCGTGCTGCGACTGCGAGTGCTTGCCGACATGGCGGAGCATGACGCGGACACGGCTCACCATCTCCATCATGCCGAAGGGCTTCGTGAGATAGTCGTCTGCACCCATATCGAGGGCACGGACCGTATCGAGCTCGGTATCCTTCGCCGTGAGCATCATCACGGGAACATCCTTGAGCTCAGGCGTCTGGCGGATCCTCTTGAGAATCTGGATGCCGTCGGTATCGGGAAGCATTATATCGAGGAGGATGGCATCAGGCACGCGTTCAGCGCATCCGCGCCTGAACTCGACATCGGAGTCGAAGCCTCTGGCATCGATGCCCGCCTGCGTCAGCGCATAGATCGTGAGATCGCGGATATTCTTGTCGTCTTCGACGTAGTAGACCACAGCTAGTCCTTGTCCCCCATCGTGCGGCCGCGGTAGCTTCCCGTAGCCCTGAAGATTGCCCAGTCAGCAATGCTCTGGGAGTGGTCGCCCATGCGCTCGTAGTATTTGGCGATGGTAAGGACTTCCGGAGCGACAGCTGCCGGCTCGGCACCAGTCTTCAGCAACTCTACTACATCGCTGCGGATCTTTTCAAAGAGTTCGTCGACGCCGTTGTCAAGCGGGAAGACCTCCTCGGCCATCTTAACGTCTGAGCCCTCGAAGGCCTTGAGTGCCTTCTCGACCATGCGGGCAACCTTCTCGGCGAGCTGCGCCAGCTCGGGAGCAAGCTCGGAATGTGCGATATCGTACTCTTCGATGAGAAGGGCGGTCTCGTAGGCCATCTCGTCGATGCGGGCAAGGTCTGTGATGGAGCGGAAGCAGCCCGTGACGAGACGCAGGTCGGATGCAAGCGGCTGTTGCAGGAGCATGAGGTTCATGCAGGAATCCTCGATGCTGCGGCGGAGCCTCTCGGAGTCATTGTGGCGGTCCTGGACATCCTTGGAGGCGCCGGAGTCCGCGTCGCCCACGGCGCGTGCCGTATCGCGAATGGACTGGACAACCTGGTTGCCAAGCTCGGTCATGTGCTCGGACAGGGTATTGAGCTGCTTGAGATATGCGGTTCTCGACATATTAGCCAAACCTTCCTGTGAGGTAGTCCTCCGTCTGCTTTTCCTTCGGTGCGGTGAAGATCTGCGGCGTCGATCCGCACTCGATGAGCTTGCCCAGATAGAAGAAGGCAGTCACATCGGAGATGCGGGAAGCCTGCTGCATGTTATGGGTGACGATGATGACAGTATGCTCCTTGGCAATCTGCTGCGCGAGCTCCTCGACAAGGCCGGTAGAGATCGGGTCAAGAGCGCTTGTCGGCTCGTCCATGAGGAGGACATCCGGGTTCACGGCAAGCGCACGTGCGATGCAGAGACGCTGTGCCTGGCCGCCGGAGAGCGAGAGTCCGGAATGGTCGAGCTTGTCCTTGACCTCATCCCAGAGGCCGACGCCCTTGAGCGTGGACTCGACGATTCCGTCAAGCTCGGACTTCGAAGGACGGCCATGACGGCGGAGGCCATAGGCCACGTTATCGTAGATGGAGATGGGGAACGGATTCGGCTTCTGGAAGACCATGCCGACCCGGCGCCTCAGCTCATAGACATCGATGTCCTTGTAGACATCGGTCTCGCCGAGCTTGACGGTGCCTGTGACCTTGCAGCCCTGGACACGGTCATTCATGCGGTCGAGGCAGCGCAGGAGCGTCGACTTGCCGCAGCCGGAAGGCCCGATGAAAGCCGTGATCTTGCCGGCAGGCATGTTCACGGAAATGTCGTGGAGGGCTTGGAAGTCCCCATAGAACAGGTCGAGATGCTCGACCGACATTGGTGTCGCCATTATCCAAACCTTCCCGTCAGATAGTCGTCGAGACGCTGGTCCTTCGGATGGGAGAAGAGCTCTGCCGTCTCGCCGGTCTCGATCATGTCGCCCAGAAGGAAGAAGGCGGTGCGGTCGGAGACACGCATGGCCTGCTCCATGTTGTGGGTGACGATGATGATGCACATGCCCTGCTGCGCGAGGTCGCGGATCGTCTCCTCGATCGCGAAGGTGGCGATCGGGTCGAGGGCCGAGCAAGGCTCGTCCATAAGGATGACATCAGGGTTCATGGCAAGGGTGCGTGCTACGCAGAGACGCTGCTGCTGGCCACCGGAGAGCGCATAGGCAGAGCCATAGATCTTGTCCTTGACCTCATCCCAGATGGCAGCCTGCCTGAGACTCTTCTCCACAAGCGCATCGAGGTCTGCCTTCTTCGTGATGCCGTGCTTCCTGGGTGCGAAGGCGATGTTCTCGTAGATGGACTTGTGGAACGGGTTCGGCTGCTGGAACACCATGCCGACATGGGTGCGCAGGGAGAACGTATCGATCTTGTGCTGGTTGATCTCCGTGCCGTGGTAGTAGATCTCGCCGCCGATCATGCAGTTCGGGATCTCGCGGTTCATGAGATTGAGGCAGCGCAGGAAGGTGGACTTGCCGCAGCCTGAAGGGCCGATGAGGGCTGTGACGGAGCCGAGGCCGAACTCGAGGCTCGTGCCCTTGAGGGCACGCTTCTCGCCGTAGTCGACGGTGACATCGACTGTCTTGATGGCTGCCTCGCCTCCAGCGTAGCTGCTCTTGCCTGTCGGCGTCACGAGCGATGCTGCCATGGTCTGATTCATGCTCATTCGGCCGTCATCTTCTTCCCCATATGCTTGCCCACGATGCGGGCGATGATGTTGAAGGCAAGGATGCAGACCATGAGGACTGCTGCGGTGCCCGCAGACACGGCAGAGAGGTCAGGCACGACGCCCTCGGAGTTGATCTTCCAGATATGGACGGCAAGCGTCTCGGCAGGCCTGAACACGTTGAGCGGGTTCGCCTGGCTCGTGATCGGTGCTGCCCAGTTGAGAGCCGGTGCCGACTGGCCTGCCGTGTAGATCAGCGCTGCTGCCTCGCCGAAGACGCGTCCTGCGGAGAGGATAACGCCGGTGACGATGGCAGGCATGGCGGCAGGGATGAGCACCTGGGTCGTTGCCTCCCAGCGGGTGAGGCCGAGAGCAAGGGCAGCGTCCCTCTGGTCGCGCGGCACTGCCTCGAGCGCCTGCTCGATGACGCGGACCAGGATAGGCACATTGAACATCGTGAGCGCGAGGGCGCCAGAGAGGATCGAGAAGCCCCAGCCGAACTGCAGGACGAAGATCAGCATGCCGAAGAGGCCGACGACGATCGAAGGGAGGCTCGAGAGCGTCTCGATCGCGGTCTTCGCGATGCTCGTGACAGGACCGACCGGTGCGTACTGCGTCAGGAAGATGGCACCGCCAAGAGAGATCGGGAGCGAGATAAGTAGCGTCAGGATCAAGAGATAGAACGAGTTGAAGAGCTCAGGTCCGATGCCGCCGCCTGCCTTGAACTGCTCAGGCTTCGCCGTAAGGAAGTGGATATCGAAGAGCTTGCAGGCACCCGAGACGACGATGTAGGCGATGATCGCGACAAGCGCGATGAGGATGAGCACGACGATAGCGGTCAGGATGCCCGTTGCGATCTTGTCCTGGGTCTTGGCCATCTTCGTGGACTTCGTCGCCGTGAAGGCCGTGGCCTTCGCTTCTTCGCTAGTCATTCTTGGCCGCCCCCTTCCTGCCGATCAAGTGGACTATCAGGATGAAGAAGAGCGACATCACGAGAAGCACGAGAGCGAGCGACCAGAGGACATCGTTGTAGACGGTGCCCATGGCCTCATTGCCCATGCCCATGGTAAGGACGGACGTGAGGGTCGCTGCCGGCGTGAAGAGGCCCTGCGGCATCTGGGCTGCGTTGCCGACGACCATCTGGACGGCAAGTGCCTCGCCAAAGGCTCGGGCCATGCCCATGATGACAGCAGTCAGGATGCCCGGAAGCGCAGACGGGATCACGACGTGCAGGATCGTCTGCCACCTCGTGCAGCCAAGGCCGTAGGAGCCATCGCGATAGGCCTCAGGAACAGCGGCGAGAGCATCGGTGGAAAGCGACGTGACCGTCGGCAGGATCATGAAGGCAAGGACGATCGAGCCTGCCATGATGCCGTAGCCGGTGCCGCCTGCCCAGGAGCGGACCCAGGAGACGATGATGGAAAGGCCGACAAGGCCGAAGACGACAGATGGGATGCCCGTGAGGAGCTCGATCATCGGACGGAAGACCTTGCTGCCGAAGCCCGGCTGGATCTCGACGACGAAGATTGCTGCGCCGAGCGCGAACGGAAGCGCCAGCACGCAGGAAAGGAGCGTGACAGCAAACGAGCCTGCAATCATGGGGAGAGCTCCCATGAGCGGCTGGCCATCATCGCCTGTCTGGTGCGGGTTCCAGGTCGTGCCCGTAATGAACGAGTCGAAGCTGATGCCGTCTGCCGTGAAGGTCGCAAGGCCTCTCGAGCAGACCATGAAGATGAGCGTCACGACAAGAAGAACGACGAAGAGCACGCAGGCTCCGGTCAGGATCTTTCCCTTCCGCTCTATCCGGTACTTCGAGGAGGAGCCTTCGGCTATGCTCCCCGCAGCACCTGTACTGTTAGTGGACACTGTTCCTCCTGAAAATTGCAGCTGCATAGCAAGACGGCACCTGGCGCATGTGCGCAGATGCCGCCTCGCATGCCGCTAAAAGGCGGCTGGGCCAAAGCCCTTACTTGTTCGTGACGTTGCCGCCTGCATCACGGGTGATCTTCATGCCAGTGACAGGGATGTAGCCCGTCTGCTCGACGAGGGAGCCCTGGACATCGTCGGAGAACATGTAGTCGATGAAGGCCTGCGTGGTCTCGTCAGGATCTGCTGCGGTGTACATATGCTCGTAGGCCCAGATCTTCCAGTCGTTGGTCTCGACGTTGGCTTCCTTTGCCTCGACGCCGTCGACCTTGAGTGCCTTGAAGGTGTCAGCGAAGTAGGAGAAGGCAAGGTAGGAGATGGCACCCGGGGTCTGGGCGACCATGGATGCGACGGTGCCGGAGGAATCCTGCTCCTGCGGCTTGAAGGACTCGGGGACCTTGTCGGAGCCGAGAACAGCGGACTCGAAGGTTGCACGGGTGCCGGAGCCGGAAGCGCGGTTGATGACGACGATGTCCTGATCGGAGCCGCCCACGTCCTTCCAGTTCGTGACCTCGCCCATGAAAATCTTCTTGAGGTCGGCCATGGAGATGTCGTCGACCGTGACCTCAGAGTTCACGACCGGGCCCATGCCGACAACGCAGACCTGGTTGTCCTTGAGCTTCTTTGCGTCATCCTTGTTGGAGAGCTTCTCCTCGGCGAAGACATCGGAGTTGCCGATCTGGACAGCACCCTGGGAGATCTGCGTGATGCCCTGGCCGGAACCGCCACCCTGGACCGTGATCTGGACATCCGGGTAGGTCTCCATGAACTGCTCGGATGCAGCCTCGACGAGCGGCTGGAGTGCCGTGGAGCCGACAGCGGTGATGCTGCCGGACAGATTCTTCGTCTCGCTCGAGCTGGAGTCTGTGGTGGACGTGCTGCCACCGCCGCAGGCGGCAAGGCCGAGACCTGCGAGTGCTGCAGCGCTTCCGCTCATAGCAAGGAAGCCGCGACGGGTAAGGCTCTTTGACATATCTGTCCCTCCTGAGACTGGGCAGCCCTTCGTGTATATTCGGAAGTTCCTGCATGGTGCAAGGCTGCCCTCTGCTGACTTGAATGCTAGGGCCTGAAAGAGCTCCGAAATCTGCGCCCACCCGTCTATTACGCAGCTTTGATACCGGCTTACATGTCCTTTACAATCCCAGTTCAGCGACTCTGTTTATATAGGGAAGCCATTGCGTGGCTTCCACAAAGGCAGTTTTCCTGCACGGTTCTCTCCCCCGGCGCACCTCCTCTGCACACTCTGTACATAGTTGTCTAGGTACCTTGACATCTATTTGCTAGGTACCTAACATTTTATAGGAAAAAACATTTGCTCACCTTGCGATTCCACAGGCGGGCCCGAGAATCAGAAGAGGTGAAACATGGCAAACGGAACGGGGGCACGCTGCTGCAGGCCCCCTGAGCATCGTTCAGAATCGACAATCGAGCACAGCATCATGCAGGACTTCGGCTACTTCGGTCACTTCATGCATGTGCACAGCGGCGGCAGGAGCGGCAAGCAGCATATGCTCATCAAGCTCAGCCTTGCAGGCGGCACGCTCCAGCAGCGCGACCTCCAGAACTCGGAGCCGATCAGCTCCGCATCTCTGTCCGAAGTGCTGACGAAGCTCGAGCGTGAAGGCCTTATCGTGCGCACGCGCTCCGAGAAGGACAGAAGGCAGCTCGATATCACGCTGACCGATGCTGGCTGGAAAGAGGCAGAAGCGCTTGCCAAGCGCCGGCAGGCATTCGAATCCCATGCGTTCGATATCCTCACGGACAACGAGCGCACGCAGCTGCTCGAGACGCTTGACCGGCTGGTCGGTCATTGGAATGAACTGGAAGACGAGAGAAAGAAGGCGATGCCGGAGTGAAATTGACCCGAAGCATCAAGAATGCGATGGAGGCGGGCACGGACAGCACGCTTCCAGAATACGGACTGAGGGAGATAGTGCATACGCTGGCGCAGTCGCTGCGCGAGTACCGCAAGTATGCGTGGGAGACCCCTTTGTTCGTAGCCTTCGAAGCCATCATCGAGTGCACCATTCCGTTCTTCACGGCGCAGCTCATCAATCAGATTGCAGCAGGAGAGCCGCTTGAAGGCATCATCCCTTCTGCTGTCATCTTGATCTGCCTCGCCCTGGTCTCGCTTGCGTTCGGCACCGCTGCAGGCGTCACCTGTTCCATCGGTGCGACCGGCCTTGCCAAGAACCTGAGGCATGACCTGTTCCACAAGATCCAGGGCTTCTCGTTCGCCAATATCGACCGCTTCTCTACAAGCTCGCTCGTGACGAGGCTCACGACCGATGTCACGAACGTCCAGCAGGCCTACATGATGATCATCCGCATGGCCATCCGCTGCCCGATGCTTGCCATCTTCTCCATCATCATGGCATTCATCTCCGGCGGCCCCATGGCAGTCGTCTACGTGATCGTCGCCTTTTTCCTTGGCTATGCCATCTTCAAGATCGCGCTTACAGCCATGCCGATCTTCCGCCGCATCTTCCGCAAGTACGACCGCCTGAACGATTCCGTCGAGGAGAACGTCTCCGGCATCCGCGTCGTCAAGTCCTATGTGCGCGAGGATTACGAGAAGCAGAAGTTCAATGAGGCTTCCGGCACCCTCTATCATGACTTCGTGCACGTGGAGCGCATCCTTGCCTGGAACACGCCTCTCATGACGCTGGCAGTCGATATCATCTACACCTTCGTCATCTACTTCGGCTCGATGGCCATCGTCACGACCCAGTCGCAGGCCATGGGCGTGGGCCAGCTCTCCGCGCTCATCACCTACGGCTTCTCACTCCTCATGAGCCTCATGATGTTCTCCATGGTCTTCGTCATGATCACGATGGCTGAAGAGTCCTCGAGGCGTATCTGCGAGGTCCTGCAGGAGAAGCCGACGCTTGCCAACCCCGAGCACCCGATCATGGAGGTGCCAGACGGCTCCGTCGATTTCGACCACGTGAGCTTCAAGTACTCCGAGAAGGCAGAGCGCCCCGCGCTCAAGGACATCGACCTCCATATCAAGAGCGGAGAGGTCATCGGCATCCTCGGCGGAACTGGCTCCTCGAAGTCGACCTTGATCCAGCTCATCAGCCGCCTCTACGATGCGACGGAAGGCACCGTCAAGGTTGGTGGCCACGATGTGCGCGACTACGATCTCGACACGCTCAGGAATGAGGTCGCCGTCGTGCTTCAGAGGAACGTCCTCTTCTCCGGCACCATCAAGGACAACCTCCGCTGGGGCAACCAGAATGCGACCGACGAGCAGATGCTCGAGGCCTGCAAGCTTGCCCAGGCAGACGAGTTCATCCAGCGCTTCCCTGACAAGTACGACACCTATATCGAGCAGGGCGGCACGAATGTCTCTGGCGGCCAGAAGCAGCGCCTCTGCATCGCCCGTGCCCTCCTGAAGAACCCGAAGGTCCTCATCCTCGACGACTCCACGAGCGCTGTCGACACGAAGACCGACCGCCTCATCCGTCAGGGCTTCAGGAGCTTCATCCCAAGCACGACCAAGATCATCATCGCGCAGCGCACCTCATCTATCGAGGATGCCGACCGCATCGTCGTCATGCGTGACGGCCAGATCGATGCCATCGGCACGCACGACGAGCTGCTGCGCACGAACGACATCTACCGCGAGGTCTACATGACCCAGAACAAGCAGTCCCACGACGAGAAGATGGGCATCCTCGAAAAGGATGCCGAAGCAGGAAAGGAGGCCACGAAGTGAGCGAGGAAGCAACCAAGAAGCAGCAGGCACCGGGCCGCGGCCATGGTGCACAGAATCCCGGCACAACGTTCAAGCGCATCATGTCGCTTGTCTTCCACTACTACCCTGGCCTCGTGACCATCCAGACCCTCTGCATCGTGGCAGCCGCCATCATCGCCTCGGTGCCTTCGATCTTCATGCAGCAGGCCATCGCCGTCGTCGAGGACACGTTCCAGACCGGCGACTGGGCAACGGCGCAGCCCCAGATTCTGCGCATCGTCCTTACGCTCATCGGATGCTACGTCGCCGCCCTTGCCTGCAACATCGGCTGGACGCAGCTTGGCGCCGTCATCTGCCAGGGCACGATGATGAAGGTCAGGAACGAGATGTTCTCTCACATGGAGGACCTCCCGATCCGCTACTTCGACACCAACAAGCACGGCGACATCATGTCTCACTACACGAACGACGTGGATACCCTGCGCCAGTTCATCGGTCAGTCGCTCCCGAACCTCTTGACGACCATCATTGCCATGATCTCTGTCGTCTACATCATGTTCTGGTATTCCGTGCCGCTGACGCTTGTCGTCCTGGTCATGGTTGCAATCATGATGGCCCTGACACGTGTGCTCGGCGGCCGCTCTGCCCACTTCTTCCTGGCGCAGCAGCGTGCTCTTGCGGCCGAGGAAGGCTTTGCCGAGGAATCCATGAACGGCCAGAAGGTCATCAAGGTCTTCACGCATGAGAAGCTGACCGAGACTGACTTCGACAAGGTGAACGAGCAGCTCTTCCAGGCCTCGAAGAACGCGAACATCTACGGCAACACCCTTGGCCCCATCCTCATGAACACGGGCAACCTTGCCTACGTAATCGTCGCCCTCGCAGGCTGCATCTTCCTTGTCGCCGGCATCCCGAACCCCTCGATCTCCGGCATGATTCTGGGTATCGACATCATCGTCCCGTTCCTGAACCTCACGAAGCGCTTCGCAGGATCGATCGGCCAGGTCTCCCATCAGATCAACTTCGTCGTCATGGGCCTTGCCGGTGCCGAGCGCATCCTCTCGCTTCTCGACGAGGAACCTGAAGAGGACAACGGCTATGTCACGCTTGTCAATGCCAAGCGCGCCAAGGATGGCTCGCTCGAGGAGACGGACGAGCGCACCGACCTCTGGGCCTGGAAGCACCCGCACGAGGATGGCTCTGTCACCTACACCCAGCTCGAGGGCAAGGTCGACCTCTACGACGTGGACTTCGGCTATACGCCCGAGCACATCGTGCTCCACGACGTGACAATCCATGCGAAGCCGGGCCAGAAGGTCGCCTTCGTCGGTGCGACCGGTGCCGGCAAGACGACGATCACGAACCTCATCAACCGCTTCTACGATATCGACGACGGCAAGATCCGCTACGACGACATCAACATCAACAAGATCAAGAAGGCAGACCTGAGGCGCTCCCTCGGCATGGTCCTCCAGGACACGAACCTCTTCACCGGTACCGTCATGGACAACATCCGCTACGGCAGGCTCGACGCGACAGACGACGAATGCATCGCAGCTGCCAAGCTCGCAGGCGCCGACTCCTTCATCACGCGCCTTCCTGAGGGCTACCAGACGATGCTCAGGGACAACGCCGCTTCCCTTTCCCAGGGCCAGCGCCAGCTCCTCTCGATTGCCCGCGCCGCTGTCGCAGATCCCCCCGTCATGATCCTCGACGAGGCAACATCTTCGATCGATACCCGTACGGAACAGATCGTCCAGCGCGGCATGGATGCCCTCATGCAGGGACGCACCACCTTCGTCATTGCCCACCGCCTCTCGACGGTCAGGAACTCCGATGTGATCATCGTCCTCGACCATGGTCGCATCATCGAGCATGGCACGCACGACGAGCTCATCGCCCAGAAGGGCACCTACTACCAGCTCTACACCGGCGCCTTCGAGCTCGAATAGCCGAGGGTTCCAGAGAGCGCCCGGAGCCGGGCAGATGGCCCGGCTCCTTTCATATAGTCTCTTATCGCGGGTATCTTGGTCGCAGGGGAACTACAAGGAGAGGAAAATCATGAGCGAATACTTTGGAAAGGATGTCCCGAAGCTCGGTTTCGGCCTCATGCGCCTGCCGAAGCTTGAGGACGGCACAATCGATATCGAGCAGACGAAGCAGATGGTTGACCGCTTCCTGGCGGCAGGCTTCACCTACTTCGATACAGCCTATGTCTACGCGGGCTCTGAGGATGCAGCGAGGCAGGCGCTCGTCGAGCGCCATCCGCGCGATTCCTACACGCTTGCGACGAAGATCAACGCAATGGCGGCATGCACGGACGAGGAATCCTGCAAGAGGCAGTTCCAGACATCGCTTGACCGCACACAGGCAGGGTATTTCGACTACTACCTGCTCCATGCCCTGCAGACCTCGAACTTCAGGAAGTACGACGACTACCACATCTGGGACTTCGTGCACGAACAGAAGGAAAAGGGCCTCGTGAAGCACATGGGCTTCTCCTTCCATGCAACGCCTGAGCTTCTGGACGAGCTCCTGACAAAGCACCCCGAGGTCGACTTCGTGCAGCTCCAGCTGAACTACGCCGACTGGGACAATCCATCCATCACGAGCCGTGCCAACTACGAGGTAGCACGTGCCCATGGGAAGTCCATTGTCGTCATGGAGCCTATCAAGGGCGGAACGCTCGCAGCGCCGCCTCAGCAGGTCGCCGATATCCTCAAGGCAGCCGAGCCCGAAGCGTCGCTCGCCTCCTGGGCCATCCGCTATGTCGCCTCGCTTGACGGTATCATCACGGTGCTTTCCGGCATGTCGGACATGCAGCAGATGGAGGACAACGTCTCCTATATGGAGCACTTCAAGCCGCTCACAGATGACGAGCAGGCAACGATCGGGCGTGCACAGAAGGCGCTCGCCGAGATCAAGCAGGTGCCCTGCACGGCCTGCCACTACTGCACGCCGGGCTGCCCTGTACACATCCATATCCCGGAAATCTTCTCGGCACTCAACCGCGAGCTTGTCTGGGGCCAGACGGAGCTTGCGAAGAAGGGCTATGAGGATGCAACGAAGGAAGGCGCCCTTGCCTCGGCCTGCCTTCACTGCGGCCAGTGCGAGCGCGCCTGCCCTCAGCAGATCAAGTGCATGAGCTGGCTCGAGCGCGCAGCAGAGGCCTTCGAATAGGCTTCCAGAAACCTGTTCTGATAGCATTCAGGTAGCGCTTTGCATAAGGTGTCCACCAATATGCATGATTTTGTGCATGTGGCGGACACCATTTTTGCAACTTGTGGCCTTTAGCTGGATAATCGCCAATCATGTCGGCTTCGGGAGTAGTATAGAGAACATGAATTGACGAGAAGTAGCACTGCGCAATCAGCCAATTCCAGATCTGCAAACGGACCTGATAAGGTCCCCGACGAGATTATGGGTTAGAAGAGATGCGAACACCTGCAAGATTCTTTCGCCATGCCGCTGTAGCAGCCATCACGGCTGCCCTCGTGGCAAGTTCGGTGCCTGTGGCAGCATTTGCTGAAGACACCGACCTCGAATCGCTCCAGAATGCCGCTATCGCGGCCGGCGAGCAGTACGACCAGGCCCAGCAGGAGCTGGACAGCCTGCAGCAGCAGATAGACGACAACGAGGCCCGCATCGAGGAGATCGAAGACCAGCTCCCCGAGCTCAAGGCAAACGCCTCGAACGCTATCGCCACGTCCTACAAGATCCACCAGGACCAGAACTCCCTTCTGGCCCTGCTGCTTTCTGCCGACACGTTCAATGACTTCATCACGCAGCTCGCGTACCTGAACCACATCGTGGGCAATGCGACGAACGATATGAACGATCTTGTCGCAGCTCAGCAGGAGCTCACGCAGAAGCAGGCCGAGCTCTCGCAGCAGAAGGCCGACGAGGAAGCCAAGGTCCAGGCCGCCAAGGATGCCTATGACAGCGCAAATGCTGCCATCGAGGCTGCCAAGGAGAAGGCCATGGAGAACGCCGCTGCCCAGGAAGCAGCCTATGAGGCCGAGCAGGCCAAGGGCCAGCAGGATGCAACGGTGACCGAGATCCAAGAGGCAACACAGGACAGCTCCTCCGACTCCTCTGCTCAGACGAGCACGCAGGCACAGGAGACGTCCTCCCAGAGCCAGCAGCAGGACACCTCCTCCCAGAGCTCTGCCCCCCAAGCCTCCGCTCCCGCCTCTTCGTCTTCTTCCTCTTCGAGCGCAGCGCCAGCCGCGAGCTACACCTACGTCGAGGCATCGATGTACGGCGAGGGCGATGGCCTCATGTATGGCACGACGGCTTCGGGCGATACGCTGACGCCGACATCCATGGGCGTCGCAATGAAGACGATGCCGCTCGGCACGATCATCGAGATCACCTACAACGGCAGGACCGTCACCGCTGTCGTGAACGACCGTGGCCCCTACTCCGGCAACCGCCAGATCGACATGCAGCCTGCAGTCGCATCTGCTCTCGGCTTCTCCGGTGTCGGCACGGTCGGCTACCGCGTCGTCAGCTAGGCGAACATACATCCAGAACACAAGGAAGGCGGCTCTCATCGAGGGCCGCCTTCCTTCTTATAGAGATGGATTGGAGCAAGCTGCTCAGCTCTCCTGTCCCCTAGCGCCTGTTCTGCTTGCGCTCATGCATGATGTTGCGGACAATCCAGAGCCCCAGGAAGAGCGCGAGGAAGAAGCCGACGAAGCCGATGATCGGGATGCCGAAGATGACAGGCTGGATGCGGGCATAGTAGATGACCGAAGAGCCGATGAAGAGTCCCGCCACGACGATGCCCATCGTCAAGCGGTCTGCTGCAGCAGCGAGATCGGATATCGGGCTTGTCGTGTCCGAGAAGTCGAGCTTCATCCTGAGCTGGCCGCGCGTAAGCATCTTGGCGGCAAGGCCTGCCTCCGATGCTGCCTCGAGAAGGCCATGGGAGGCTGCCTCGGCCTCACGCGCGTAGGTCTTCGCTTCCTTCTGCACAAAGTCGAGCGGCGTCTCATGCGCACGGATATGGTTCTTCACGATCTCGATGATGGAGACACCAGGAAGGAAGTCGTTCACGACGCCTTCGAGCGTGACAAGGCTGCGTGCAAGCATCGTGACCGTGCCCGGAAGCTCGATCCCGCTCTTCCTTGCCATAGCTATGAGTGAGTTCATGAAGGCAGCGATATCGAGGTCGTCCAGATCTGCCGCACCATAGTCCTCGATGATCGCATCGAGGTCCTCCAGGAGCTGTGCATGGTCGACCTTGCTCGTATCTGAGACGGCGAAGCGCAGAAGCCCGTTCTTGAGACGTGCCGAGTTCCTCTCTGCGACAGCGAATACCATCTCGCGCGTCGCATCGCGGTCATGCGATGAGAGCCTGCCCATGATGCCAAGATCGATATAGACGATCTTGCCGCCTGAGATGATGATGTTTCCGGGATGGGGATCTGCATGGAAGAAGCCATCGTCGAGCATCTGCTGGGCATAGTTGTCGATGAGCTTCATGCCGATCTCGTTCAGGTCATAGCCATCCTCGGCCAGACGCTTCGTGTTCGAGATCGGTATGCCGTTCACATAGTCCATCACCACGACATGGTGCGTGCACCATTTCATGTAGGGCTTGGGGCAGCCGATGAACTTCACGTTCGCATTGTTGTGGCGGAACTCCTCGAGGTTCTTCGCCTCGACGAGGAAGTCCGTCTCCTCGCGGAATGAATGCCAGAGCTCCTCGATGACAGAGCCGAGATCGAGCACCTGCGTATCGGGGAGGAAGCGCGAGGCATAGCGGGCAAGGCGGCGCATGATATCGATATCCTGCGCCATCGTCTCCTGCACATGCGGGCGCTGGACCTTCACGGCGACAAGCTCGCCGGTAATGAGGCGGGCCTTGTGGACCTGGGCAATCGAGGCAGAGCCCAAGGGGACATCGTCGATTGCATCGAAGATGTCCTCAATCGGTATCGTATATTCGGACCTCAGGGCCGAAAGGACGGCATCCCTGTCCATCGGCTCGACATTGGCCCTCAGCTTCGTGAGCTCCTGGCAGAACGGCTCAGGCAGGATCTCGGAGCGCATCGAGAGGATCTGCCCTGCCTTCACAAAGGTAGGGCCGAGCTCTTCGAGCATCTTCCTGAGCGTCACCGGCGTGAGGCCGTGCAGGATATCGTACTTGCGCACGACAGCAAGAATCTCGCCCATGCGCTTCCTGCGCGAGGCGCGCGTCCCGCTCTCATATCCGCCCTGGCGGCCGCCGAGAAGCCCTATCGTCTCTTCGAAGGCGGCATCCTTTATGCCCTCGTAGGCGTCCTTGCCCTCGGCGGCTGCCTCTTCATCTGTCTTCTTGGAGCTTGCTCCGGCTTTTCCGGAATCTGCCACGCTCTACTCCGTCTTGCTGTCTGCGTCCCCGGTCTCGGCGTCTTCGACATCGACGTCGACCTTCACATGGGAGGCTTTCGCCGCATCTGCCATCTCCTGGACCTTGCGGACGAACGCGTCGCGCTCCTCATCGGACATGGAGTCGATCTTCGACTTCAGGGCACCATCCGAAACGCCGTCCACGATGTCGCGCGTGCGGTGCCTGAGCTCCTCGTTCAAGGCCTGGCCCTGCTTCACGGTCTCCTCGCCCTTGCGGATGAGATCGTCGAGCATCTCCGTGCTCTTGTCGCTTGCGGTGGCAACGGCACCGACGCCTGCCAGGAAGATCTTGTGCGCAGTATCGAATGCATCGAATCCGGACATGGCAGCTCCTTATCTCGAACAACCAATATGCATTCTTTCTACCCGAAGAGCGCGTCCAATTTCTCGCCGTTTCCGGAGGCGGCCCCTATGCGTGCCGGAATGGAGGAAAAACCTGCCACAGAAATGTCAGCCGTATGCTATCCAGCAGGATGCACTTGGTAACAGTTGAGATAATTTCCGGCTTTTTGCAAAGCTGTATCAGACTGAATAGCTACAGTGTTCGCATCTATACATCTCGCCTTCGCTGCTTCGGCAGGAGGGCGCACCTGTGCCTTGGCGCAGGTGCCGAACGATGGGAGCATGTAGATGGCTCGCGTGTTCAACTTCAACCCAGGTCCGGCAGCAATGCCCGAGAGCGTGCTCCGGGAAGCCCAGTCCGAGCTTCTCGACTACCAGGGCAGTGGCATGAGCGTGCTTGAGATGAGCCATCGATCTCCGGAGTTCGAAGAGATCCTCCAGGATGCCAAGGCAGCCCTCAAGAAGCTCTATCGCATTCCTGACAACTGCTCGATCCTGTTCCTGCAGGGCGGCGCCACGCTCGAGTTCGCAGGCGTGCCGATGAACCTCATGTTCACGGGCCATGCCGGCTACATCGTGTCTGGCAACTGGTCGAAGAAGGCCTACAAGGAAGCTGCCAAGTATGGCACGGCAGACCTTCTGGCCTCCTCTGAGGAGACGCACTTCGACCATACCGCAACGATTTCCGGCCCCGTCGACCAGAGCCTCGACTATGTCTATCTCTGCCAGAACGAGACCGTCTATGGAACGATGACAAAGGAGCTGCCGGAGACGGGCTCGGTCGATATCGTTGCCGACATCTCGTCGATGTTCCTCTCCTGCCCGCTCGATATCTCCCGCTATGGCATGCTGTATGCGGGCGCCCAGAAGAATGGCGGCCCTGCCGGCATCACGGTCCTGATTGTCCGGAACGACCTCCTCGAGAAGGCACCGGCACGCGCCGACATCTGCCCGCAGTACCTTGACTGGCACGTCGAGGCAGAGAAGGACTCGCTCCTCAATACGCCGAACACCTTCGGCATCTATCTCTGCGGCAAGGTGTTCCACTGGGTCGAGAAGACCGGCGGCCTTGAGGCCATGGGCGAGCGCAACTGGACCAAGATGAACAAGCTCTACGACGAGATCGACTCCTCCAAGCTATACAGAGGCCTGGCAAAGCCCGAGGACCGCTCCATCTCGAACGCCGTCTTCACGACCGGCTCCAAGGAGCTTGACGCGGCCTTCGTGGCAGGCGCCAAGGAGCGCGGCATGGTCGGTCTCAAGGGCCACAGGATCCTGGGCGGGATGCGCGCAAGCTGCTACAATGCCGTCTCTCCTGAGGCAGTGGATGCCCTCATCGCCTACATGAAGGACTTCGAGCAGGCAAACGCATAAGAGCCTGATTTCTCATAGATTCGAAAGGAACGCATCCATGCGCTATGTAAAGGTGCTCGACAACATCGCAAAGAACATCACCCGAGACGGCGTGGCCGAGCTCGGCGAAGGCTACGAGAAGACCGACGACATCAACAAGGCAGATGCTATCCTGGTCCGTGCCTCCGACATCCACGGCCTCGACTTCGGGCCTTCGGTCCGCTGCGTCGCCCGCTCCGGCGCCGGCGTCAACAACATCCCGCTCGAGGAGTGCGCTGAGCGCGGCATCGTCGTCTTCAACTCCCCCGGCGGCAACTCGAACGCCGTGAAGGAGCTCGTTGTCGGCATGATCCTCGTGAACTCCCGTGACACCCAGGGCTCCATCGACTGGGTCGAGGACCACACGGACGACCCCAACATCGTGAAGGATGCAGAGCGCAACAAGAAGGCCTTCGTAGGCCATGAGCTCATGGGCAGGAAGGTCGGCGTCGTGGGACTCGGCGCTGTCGGCTCGAAGGTCGCCAATGCCCTTGTCGCCCTCGGTGCCGATGTCTATGGCTACGACCCGTATCTTTCCGTCGAGCATGCCTGGCAGCTCGACCGCTCCGTCAAGCGCGTCGAGAGCCTCGATGACCTCTGCCGTGGCGCCGAATATCTGACGCTCCATGTGCCCGCGAAGGAAGACACGATCCACATGATCTCGACCGAGCAGCTGGCGCTCCTCGCACCTTCTGCGATGCTTCTGAACTATGCCCGTGCCGACATTATCGACGAGGACGCCGTGGCAGCAGCCCTCGAGTCCGGCCAGCTCGGCAAGTTCATCTGCGACTTCGCGACGCCGAAGACGACGAAGATGCCACGCACGACGATTACCCCGCACATGGGCGCCTGCACGAACGAGGCCGAAGAGAACTGCGCGCACATGGCTGTCGGCGAGATGAAGGCCTACCTCGAGATGGGCACGATCAGGAACTCCGTGAACTACCCTGCCTGCGACCTTGGCCCCTGCAAGGCAGGCGGCCGTGTCGCCCTTCTGCACAAGAACGTTCCGGGCATGATCGGCAAGATCTCCTCGATCCTCGGCAATGCCACGGCAAACATCCAGAGGATGGCAAACGAAGCACAGGGAGCGCATGCCTACACGCTGCTTGATACCGACGTGCCCCTCGATGAGGGCACTGTCGATGAGCTTTCCAAGATCGATGGCATCTACCGTGTCCGTGTCATCAAGCCGGCACGCACTGCCTAGCGAAGGAGATTCCATCCTATGCATGCCTATCCGATGAGCTGCCTTCGTCCTGCGCCTGACAAGGCGTCGACATTTGCAGCCCTTCCCTACGATGTCTTCGACCGCGCCTCCGCCAAGGCCTATGTCGAGGCGCATCCGAAAAGCTTCCTTGCTATCGACCGTCCCGAGACCGCCTTCGGGCCCGGCCAGGACATGTATGCCCCTGAGGTCTATGCAAAGGCCAAGGAGCTCCTGGACGAGCGCATCGAGGACGGGACGCTCGTAGCCGATGGCAGGAAGTGCTACTACCTCTATAGGCTCGAGCAGGCAGGACGATCGCAGACGGGCATCGTCTGTGCCGCTGCGGTCGATGACTTCGTCGATGGCACGATCCGCCGCCACGAGAATACCCGTGCCGACAAGGAGAAGGACCGCATCGACCACATCGCGGCCCTCGATGCACAGACGGGTCCGGTATTTCTTGCCTACCGCGACAATCCGGTCCTCGCAATCATCTTGAATGCTGCGATGTCGGGACGTCCGCTCTATGACTTCACGGACGAATATGGCGTGCGCCAGACCGTCTGGAGGGTTGCCCGCCAAGACGCTGTCGATGCAATCGAGGCCATGCTCGAGCAGATTCGCTGCGCCTACATCGCAGATGGCCACCACCGTGCGGCAAGCGCCGTGAAGGTGGCCCTTGCCCGCCGCGAAGAGCATCCGAACGCAAGCTCCAAGGCTCCCTGGAACTTGGTCCTTTCCGTCCTCTTCCCGGCCTCCGAACTCAAGATCCTGGCCTACAACCGTGTCGTCGAGGACACGGCAGGGCTCACGGCAGACGAGCTCCTCGCCGCTGCAAAGGATGCTGGCTTTGCCGCAGAGGGACCCTTCACGGAAGCGCCCGAACCTGAAGAGCGCCACACGTTTGCCCTCTTTGCCGGCGGCTCCTGGTATAGGCTCTCGCTCACCCTCACCCCAGAGGAGGAGCAGGACCCTGTCGCCTCGCTTGACTGCTCGCTTCTCCAGGACAGGTTCCTCTCTCCTGTGCTCCACATCGAAGACCCGCGCCGTGACCCCCGTATCAGCTTCGTCGGCGGCATCGAGGGGACAGAGGCTCTTTCGAAGGCAGCAGGCGATGCAGGCTGCGCATTCTCGCTCTTCCCCACGAGCATGGACGAGCTCATGCGCGTGGCCGATGCAGGACTCCTCATGCCTCCGAAGTCGACCTGGTTCGAGCCGAAGCTCAGAAGCGGCCTCTTCATCCGCCCGCTTTCCGGCATCGACCCTGAGCTTGCGATGAAGCAGGAAGCAGGAGAGGCCTAAAAGCCCCAACAGAGATACGCTGGCGGCTCCTCCGGCATGCCGGGGGAGCCGTTCTCTGTCTCAGCTACAATGAAGGCACGAGCAGACTCTCAGGAAGGATCCAAACCATGGGGAAGAAGCGCACGGTTCTCGTCGGTCAGTCAGGCGGCCCCACTGCCGCAATCAATGCAAGCCTTGCAGGCGTCATCGCCTGTGCCCGCGAAGCCGGCGCCCATACCCTGGGCATGCGGTATGGCATTGAAGGACTCTTGGAGGGCAGGACTGTCGACCTCGATGCGGCAGCCCCTGATGCCAAGGCACTCGAGCTTCTTGCACTCACGCCCGCCAGCTATCTTGGCTCCTGCCGCTACAAGCTCCCGGACTATCAGGAGGACGAGGCGCCCTACCAGAAACTCTTCGCCCTCTTCGACGAGCTTTCCGTCGACGCCGTGCTCTATATTGGCGGCAACGACTCTATGGACACGATCTCGAAGCTTTCAGCCTACGGTGCCGAGAAGGAGAGCCCGATCCGCTTCGTCGGCGTCCCGAAGACGATCGACAACGACCTCATGGCCACCGACCATACGCCTGGCTACGGCAGCGCCGCGAAGTTCATTGCAACCGCTGTCGGCGAGATCGCACGTGACGCCTCCGTCTACGACCTCAAGAGCGTCGAGGTCATCGAGATCATGGGCAGGAATGCCGGCTGGCTCGCCGCAGCAGCTGCCCTTGCCTCATCTCCTGAGCTCCCCTGCCCCGACCTCGTCCTCCTGCCGGAGGTGCCGCAGACAGAAGAGCACATCGTGGAACGTGTCGCTTCGCTCCTCGAGCACAAGAACACTGTCGTGATTGCCGCCTCCGAAGGCGTGCGCGATGCCTCGGGCAAGCTTCTCTGCGAAGCGGGCGGCGCCAAGGCGGCAAAGGATGCCTTCGGCCATGAGGCGGCGCTTTCCGGCACCTGCCGCTACCTCGCAGGAGTCTTGAAGCGCGAGCTCCATGTGAAGACACGCGGCACGGAGCTCTCGACGCTCCAGCGCGCAGCAACGCATTGCGCTTCTGCAACCGACCTCGCAGAGGCCAGGGGTCTCGGTGCCGCCGCCGTACGTGCTGCCTTTGCCGGCTCCACGGGCATCATGTGCACGATCGAGCGCGTGAGCTCTCTTCCCTACCAGACGAAGATCGGCACGGTCGCAATCGCCGATGTCGCAAACGAGGAGCGCACCGTTCCTGCCTCCATGATTGCAGCAGATGGCATGCACGTGACCGATGCATACCTGAGATATGCCCGTCCCCTCATCGCGGGAGAGCCGCATCCGCCCTACGTGGATGGCATGCCGCTCAGGCTTCCTGCCTTGGATGCCGCTTCCTGCTAGGCGTCTTCTCCGCCATCACCTTCGCAGCGGTAATGGCCTGCATGCTCGAGACCGACCTCGATGAGCGTTGCCACATGGTCGTCGTCGAGCGAGTAGACCATCCGCTGCCCATCGCGCTTGGAAGCGACGATGCCACGGTCCTTGAGAAGCCTCAGCTGGTGCGAGATGGCTGATTGGGAGACATGGCAGAACTCCTGGAGCTCGCCGACCGAACGGTCCTGGATGCTCAGGGCGCAGAGGATCTGGAAGCGCGTGAAATCGGACAGCGCATCGAAGATCTGCGTTGCCCCATATACGATATCGTCGTCAGCTATCGCCGTCTCGAGATAGCGCTTCTCTGTTTCGCCCATCAGCAATCCCTCTTTCTCCATATTTCCAATCAGTATACGCTCTGCGGCGTTTTCAGGTCCGATATGCCATCCCGCGTATGCCATTCCAAACGGTGGGGTAGGTAAAAAGCATCTGCATTCTCTGCGCTCCAGAAGGAGACGGGAGGCCTGGATGGAGAGGCGCACGCAAAAGCTCGCGGCAAGAGCCCAGCTCTTCGTCGTGCTTGCACTCTGCGCCACCATACTTGCCCAGACAGGGCTTGCCTCCGCGCTTCCTGCGCTTGCCGCAGGAGCGGCAGCTGCAGCAGCTGTCCTCTGTGGGGCCGCCGCAGCAGGCATGGCACAGGGCGATGCAGGAGGCACGTGCACATCGAAGGAGCATTTCATGGACGAGCAGCATACAGATACCGAACGCAAGGCAGAGGTGCCCGCCCCTGCCCCGAGCGCGCCGGCGACTCCGCTCTCCACGCTCACGGCAGAAACGATCACCAAGAGGCTTCTTGGAGCAGAAGATGCGGTAGCAGAGCTCAAGGCCCAGGTCGGCGACATCGCGACCCGGAAGGCCGCCGCCCTCGGCGAGAGCCAGCCAGACGAGCAGCAGAAGGTGCAGACCCGTCCGCAGGCGCCGACAGAGCTCGAGCTCTGGTATGCCCGCATGCTCGAGGAGGCAGGCCTTTTCGACAAGGACATTGAGCTTCCCCAGACGACAGCCGTGCTGCTCCACAGGAGCCATCTCTTCTATCTCCGCGTCATGCAGCCGCGCGTCCCCTTCGGGACGAAGCTTGCTCTCGTTCGCATCGAGGCAGCGCTCAACGCACTGCTCTTCACAACAGGATTCCACAAGGACGATGCACCCCTGACGGAGAGGGAGTGCTTCCGCACGAACCAGAGCGTCGCCCGCTCGATCACCTCGCAGGTCCCGACCATCTCGGACAAGCTCCCCACCATCGATGAGCCATTCTCTGACGGCGAGTGGGCAGTGCGCAAGGGCATAGCGACAGAGCTCGAGAGCTTCCGCCTCCCCTACAGGCTCGAGGCAGGATACCGCGTGAACATGCATGAGGGACGGGTGCTCTTCGAGCTCGAAGCGACGCCTGCCACCTGCTTCCCGAGGAGCGCCTGGGTGGATGGCCTCGGCAGGGTCGTGCCGACGACGCAGTTCATGCGTGCCCGCGAAGCAAGCCAGTATGCGCTGAGAGTAGGTCTTCTTCTTGCCGCAGGCGCCTTCCGCTGCTCCCCTGCCGTAAAGGATGTATTCGTCTCTGCCATGGAGACGACGGGCACGAAGCGCAGCTGCCTCTATACGGTGCACTTCGACAGGAACCGCTTTGCTCTCCTCGATATGGAAGAGATCTCGGATCCCTGGGCTGTCTTCGCATCGTTCGATGCGCACATGGATGCACCGTCCGAAGCCCTGAATCCGATACCTCAGGAGCTGTCTCTTTCGGACGTCCGCTTCTGCCCCGCATTCCGCTACGAGCCAGTCGCCACCTCGAAGAGAAGGATCTTCGGCGCCTCTGCAAAGGCGCTCGGCTGCGACCATGTCTCAGGCCTTGCCATCAACGAGGACACGGCCAGGATCCAGGCAGCAGAAAAGATTGGAAGGAACCTCGGCACGACCGCTGAGGAAGCAGTCCATGCCATCCTTTCCGTCACGAAAGACATGGAGGACGAAGGCGTCCAGGATGCTGCAAAGCGCACGATGGGCCACATCATCGATGGAAGCCTGGATTCTTCAGATGCGCTCTCCATCGAGGATGACTTCATCTCGGGAGACGCCCTCACACGCGCCGTGGAGCGTGCTGAAGGCTTGGCACGCAAGCAGCAGTACTCAGATGCCGCAGCAATCCTCAGAGACGCTCTCAGGGACTATGAGGGCGCACACAGCCTCGCGGATACCGAGACCTCGGTGCACCGCTTCTTCAGAAGCTACTGCGACCGTGCGCTCTTCAACCGCCTCATGGCAAACGAGGGGCAGAAGACCATCCTTGTGCCCGATGCCTACTACCAGGCGCGCCTCATGCTTGCGCAGGCAGCGCTTGCCGGAGGCGAGGCAGAGGAGGCAAGGCGCCAGAGCGCATCGATGATAGTGCTCGCGCCTATGGACACCTCTGCCTATCTCCTCCATGCGCAGGCACAGACCGCCTTGGGCGACCTCGAAGGAGCGAAAGAGACGCTCATCCTTCTTCTCGAGCACGCCTACGACCCCGAGACGCTTGGCAATGCCTATGCAGCGCTTGCCCAGATCTTCGAGCAGATCGGAGATGAGATGGCCTCTGCCGCCTCGTGGCGCAGGTGCACGCGCTTCGTCTCCTCCTCCTACCTCATGGCCGTCATGAACCTGAACTCGCTCTCCCAGAAGAAGCCGACAGAGATGGCAAAGATGGAGACCGACGAGGACGTGGACTACGTGCTCGCCTCCCACAATGTGCCGGCAGCGCCGACCGAGGAAGTCTCGGAAGCCTTCGTCCTTGCGATGCGCGCTGCCTTCGACGCCGAGGTCTTCCCCGTCGCGAAGAACTTCGTCGATGTGCTTGCGATGCTTTCAGGCGACGACGTCGTGCTCGATATCAGCCGCTCGCTCGAAGGAGAGCCCGACCGCTAGCATCAGATCCGGCATGCATGAAAGAAGGCCAGGACGCACGTCCTGGCCTTTTTCGTATCGCGTCTGTGCCTTGAGACCTTAGAGGTCGAGATTCATGAGGCGGGCGATGCTCACGATGTAGATCTTGAGAGCGAGCTTCAGCTGGTCCTCGAGGATGCCCTCGTCCGGACCATGCTCGATGCCGACCCACTCAGGCGTCTCCATGCGGGAGTCGTGCGGGCCGAAGGCGCAGGCGTTCTTGAAGTGGCGGGCATAGGTACCGCCGCCAATCGTGAACGGCTTGTCGTCGTGTCCCGTGAACTCGTTGTAGGTCTTGACGAGCATCTGGATCTCGGCCGAGTTCGGGTCCGTGTAGAACGGCTCGACCTTGCGCTCGGGATGGAATGTGACGCCGAAGCTCTTTGCCAGCATCTCGAGCTTGGAGTCGAGCTCTTCGCCCGTGACAGAGGTCGGATAGCGGCAGTCGAGCGTCTGGGAGTAGCGGCCGTCCTTGAGATGGATGACGCCACCGCAGCTCGTGAGGGCACCGAACTTCTCGTCAGACGTGGCGATGCCCATGCCCGATCCGTCGCTTGCCGCAAAGATCTTCTGCTCGAACTCGAAGAACTCGCGCTCGTCACCCTCGACGAGGTCGTTTGCCAAGAGATAGGAGACGAGCATGCCGATAGCGTTCTTCGTGCCTTCGGGCATCGAGGCATGTCCGCCCTTGCCGTGGGCCGTGAGCTTGGCAAGCCCCTCACCTGCAGGCTCGATTGCGATGCCCTCTGCTGCCGGAAGCTTGTCGGCATCGGCCTTGAGCACCAGCTCGGCCACACCGGGGATAGCGTTGGAGGCCGTGCCGGCATCGAAGGAGACGATGCGCTGGGCAACCGGTGCCGTCGTGAACGCGCAGCCGTAGAGGCCCTTCTCGCCGCAGATCAGCGGGAAGTCTGCATCGGGCGTGAACAGGAAGTCAGGCTCCGGATAGTGGGCCAGATACCACTCGACATCCTCCATGTTCGTCTCTTCGTTCACGCCGACAAGGCAACGAAGGGTATACGGGACCTGCTCGCCCGAAAGCTGTTCCTTGCGTGCGAAGAAGTGTGCCGCATAGAGCGAGAGCGTGAAGGGACCCTTGTCGTCGAGGACGCCGCGACCGAGAAGGTAGCCTTCCTTCCTCGTCACATGGAGCGGGTCGGTATGCCAGCCCGTGCCGAGCGGCACGATATCGGTATGTGCGATTGTCGCTATCTGCTTGTCGGATGCCCCTGGAAGGTCCGCATAGCCGATATGGCCGCCGCAATTGTGCGGCTCGAGTCCTAGGCGCCCGGCAACTTCGAGCGCACGTTTGAGCGCCTCATAGGGGCCCGGACCGAACGGCTTCTCTTCATCGGCATGCGCCAGATCCTCTACGGATTCGACCTGCACGAGATAGTCGATGTCACGGATCACGTCGTCCCATACCTCATCCACATAGGCGTCGACTTCTGCGCGCGTAGGTTCTGCTGACATGTGATGTCTCCTTTCAAGGCACATCTCGATCGTCTCTGAACCATCCCAGTGTACGATACTGAACGCAGCAAAGCAGAAATATGCGGAAGGTCATTACCGTGAGTTCATCTTCGCCTGACAAGAAAGCTCTGGCGCCGGCAGCGCCCGAGAGGCTCTGGCCGCTCCCCGAGAAGGCCGCCATCTTCGATTTCGATGGCACCGTCTCCGATACGGCGTCTCTCTGGGAGGAGGTGGACCGCGCCTTCCTTGCAAAGCGCGCCATCCCCTATACCGTCGACTATCCGCGCCAGCTCTCGGCCCTGGGGTTCCATGAGGGGGCACGCTATACGGTCGAGCGCTACCACCTCGACGAGGATCCGGACGATATCGTGGAGGAGTGGATGCGCATGAGCCGAGCGCTCTACATAACGAAGGCCGTGCTCAGGCCTGGCGTGACAGAGTACCTCGAAGCGCTCCAGCGAGCGCACATCCCCTATGCGCTCGCAACGACCAACACGCCCGATCTCCTCGAGTCCATGCACAGGATCGATATCCAGAAGTGGTTCCCCGTGAAGGTCTATGGGCAGGAGGTCGCACGCTCGAAGGCCTTCCCCGACATCTACGAGGAGGCAGCGAAGAGGCTCGGCGTGGCACCATCTGACTGCATCGTCTTCGAGGACCTCGCCGAAGCCCTTCTTTCAGCCCACCGTGCCGGCTGCACGACCTGTGCCGTCTGCTCAGGCGATGCCCTCCAGGACACGAACGAGGTACGCCGCATCGCTGACATCTATCTCGAAGACTGGCGCGACATCCCGCTCGGCACAGACTAGGTCGGAAACGCCTGACAGCACAATCCCTCTTTATATGAAACGAGAGGCTCCTCGAAGAGGAGCCTCTCGGGCATCACAGAGATATGTCTTGTCTGAGACTAGATCTTGCGAACGTTGGAAGCCTGGAGCTTGCCGTTCTGGCCGGTCGTGATGTCGAACTCCACAGCCTGGCCCTCGTCCAGGGTCTTGAAGCCATCCATCTGAATCTCGGAGTAGTGGACGAACAGATCGTCGCCGTCCTCACGAGAGATGAAGCCGTAGCCCTTGTCGGGGTTGAACCACTTAACAGTACCTTGAGCCATGACGTGCCTTTCTTTCATTTGCCCTGACAGGGCAAAACACAGTGCGCTTGCGCGCGATACCTGCGCCCTTAAGAACGCGTTGTCTATGATACCCTAAGCGCCCTTCGCGAAACCCGACAATCTCGCTCTGGCATCTCTTTCTTGTGACAGGTCAGAAAAAGTGCAGGTAGATACCTTGTCAAGTAAGACGGTGTCGCCATTCACGGATTTATATGGCCGCTCGGCGTATCCGTCCGAACCCAGACGCATAATTTATTCCCTTAACCTTCCGCTGGCTGGCCCGAGAAATTGAGGCCATCCGTGAGCTCTGCTGCCTCCGCGAGCGTGAAGCTGTCATCGGCGAAGAGCGCAAGCGCAGACGAAGCGCGCTTCCTGGCTGCGTCATAGATGTCCCAGAAGGAATCGGTCGACTCCTCCTTCGTGAACGGATTCGTCCACGAAGCGTGGCCCCTGTTGTCGAAGTCGCTCGTCTCCTCCGCGCGGGCCCGGTGCGCCATCGCGCGCTCGAGCGAATACGGCTTTCTTGTCGCAAGCTTCTCGACAGTGCCGAGCACTCCTGCCTTCTGGCCATTCTTCGAATAGAACAGATGCTGCACGACGCGGAAGTCATGCACAGCCTTCACATAGAGGTTCTGCGGCGCATAGAGGCCATAGACGCTCTGGAGCACGAGCGCATACATGCGGCCCACGGCTTCGAGCGCCGGCTCGTCGAGGCGCAGCACCTCGCGGTAGGGCTTGTAGGTCTGGACTGTGCGGTGAAGCTTCGTATAGAGCACCATCTCGTCGAAGTCTCGCTCGATCTCTGCGTGCACATAGGAGCCGGCGGAACGGTCAAGCCCCTCGACGCCAGCATCGCAGAACGCATACTGCTCGGCATAGACGAGCGGATGCATCGCGGAGTCGAGGAGATAGTGGCAGAGGAACCCGAGCGCATAGGCACGCCCGCTTGCACGGTCGCTGCTGTCGAGCGCCTCATAGGCCAGGCGCATCGCGCAGATGAGCGACGTCGGCCTCTCATGGTGCATCACGTCGCCGACATTGCGGAAGTCCTTGAGCGCAGGATCGATGAGGGTGTAGAAGAGCGGGTCCGGTCCCTGGTTGCCGAGAAGGAACGCATCGCGCTCGTCTGCCGTCATGCCGATCGTCGAAAAGCACTCGTCGTAGACGTCCTTGCCGAAGAAATCGTGCGTCATTATTGCAGGCATGGAAGCTCCTCACATGATCCTTACCGAAACAAGACCTGCCGCTTACCAGTTCAGGCCTTCAGTCCGGTAAGACGTTACCGTACTGTGTTCATGGGTTTTCTACCCCAACGCACATCTCCGGATGCGGAGGTGCGCATTTCGCTAGAAAGTCCATGGCACACGAGTCTATCCCATTGCTTGAGAGGGACCGTGCACGACACGGTGGAAGGCGGAAGACCTATGGCACAGAAATTCACGAAACGCGAGAAGAGCTGGATTGTCTACGACGTCGGCAACTCGGCACTTGTCCTGCTCTCGACAGCGCTCATCCCGATCTATTTCAACAGCCTGGCAGAAGGAAACGCGCTTGTCGCCTGGAGCTACGCCCAGACGATCGCTTCCCTCGTCATTGCCCTCCTCATGCCGTTCCTGGGCTCTCTTGCCGATATGCAGGGCATGAAGAAGAAGTTCATCATCGGCACGGTCGGCACAGGCGTCATCGCGACCTGTGCCCTTGGCATCCCCACGACGTGGCTGCCGTTCCTCGTGATCTATATCATCTCCTCGATCATGCTGAACAGCTCGCTCGTCTTCTATGACTCGCTGCTCGTCGATGCCACGACAGACGAGCGCATGGATGAGGTCTCCTCCCAGGGCTATGCCTGGGGCTACATCGGCTCGTGCGTGCCCTTCATCTGCTGCCTTGCCATCGTGCTCCTGCTCCCCTTCGACATCTCCGTCCGCGCAAGCATGCAGCTCTCCTTCATCGTCACTGCAGCCTGGTGGCTCGCGTTCACGATCCCGATGCTCAGAAACGTCGACCAGACACATTACAAGCCGCTCGAGCGCCATGCTGTCTCGAAGGCAATACAAGGCCTCGGCAAGACGATGAAGAGCATCGCCGCCAACAAGCCGATGCTCTACTACATCATTGCCTACTTCTTCTACATCGACGGCGTCCACACGATCATAAATCTCGCCACGAGCTACGGCTCCCAGCTCGGCATCGACTCGACGCAGCTTCTGCTGGCGCTCCTCGCAACGCAGTTCGTTGCCTTCCCCTCTGCCATCATCTACGGCAAGCTCGGCACGAAGGTCGGCACGAAGAAGATGATCCTTGTCGGCATCGTCGCCTACGGCTGCATCACGTTCTACGCTGCCTTCCATCTCCAGACCGCGATCGACTTCTGGATCCTGGCCATGGCCGTCGGTCTCTTCCAGGGCGGCATCCAGGCGCTTTCCCGCTCCGAGTTCGCAAAGCTCGTCCCGAAGGAGAACTCGAACGAGTACTTCGGTTTCTTCGATATCTTCGGCAAGTATTCCGACATCATGGGCACGCTCATTGTCGCTGTCATGACGCAGCTCACGGGCATGGCAAACCTCGGCGTCTTCTCGATCGCAATACTTTTCGTCGTCGGCTTCATCTTCATGCTGAAGGTCCCGGCAGACGCGCACGCAAAGGCGTAAGCGAGCCGGCGGACAGATCCCGATCGATAGCAGGAAGGCCAGGGCAGACGCCCTGGCCTTCCTTTTCATCTGTCTTATGCAGCTTCTAGCGCTTCGTGTGCCTCTCGATATCGTCTCTCTCCCATGTCTCGATCGGCACGAGATAGCCGCGGTCTTTCAGCTTCTCCTCGACCGCATCGAGGATATCCTCGGAAGGCGCGCTGATATGGTGGAAGTGGTAGCCATCTGTGAGGAGCATGAGGGGCGAAGATACCCCTGAATGGATGCCCTCCAGGAAGCCCTGGACATCCCGCCTGCTCCTGGCACCGAGCGGGGCCGAGATGACGCCGTAGGTCCTGTGGTTTACGATCACGTCCTCCATCGTGGCCCCGGCATCTACAACGATATCCATCTCGTCCTCGAGCTGATCGTCGGTGTGGTGGCATTTGATGAGGCGGCGAAGCCCCTTCCTCTCCTCGCGGAGCACATACCCAGTATGGAGCCCCACGATCTCGTGGCCTTCATGCCGAAGGAGCGCGATATCCTGGACGATGACCTGGCGGCTCACCCGGAGCATGTCAGAAAGCTCCTTGCCAGAGAGCGGACGCGCGCTCCCCTCGAGTGCTGCCACGATCTGCCTGCGCCTTGCTGCGCCGTCCATTCCCATCGCTTCTACTCCAGCATCGTCAGATTCTTGTTGCTGAGATCGAGGATGCCGGCAGAATGCGTCAGCGCCCCGCTCGAGATGTAGTCTATCCCGAGATCTGCCATCTGGGGAGCATTCTCGAGCGTGATGTTGCCGGAGCACTCTGTGAGGGCACGGCCATCGATGATCTTGATGGCCTCCTTCATCTGCTCGTGCGTCATGTTGTCGAGCATGATGACATCAGCGTGTGCGGCGACTGCTTCTTTCACCTGGGCAATCGTCTCGCACTCGACCTCAATGCGGTAGATGAAGGGGCTCCTCCTCTTCGCTGCTGCCACAGCCTGGCGGATGCCTCCAGCAGCGGCGATATGGTTGTCCTTGAGCATGACAGCATCAGAGAGGCCGAAGCGGTGGTTCGTGCCGCCGCCGATTCTCACTGCCATCTTCTCGAAGTAGCGCATGCCAGGCGTCGTCTTCCTCGTATCGACGAGCGTCGCCTTGGCGCCTGCCTGCTGGAGCGCCTGCACCATCTCATGCGTATAGGTTGCAATGCCGCTCATGCGCTGCAGGTAGTTGAGGGCGGTCCTTTCGCCCGAGAGCAGTGCCCTTACATCTGCCTCGACCTCGGCGATGACCTGGCCAGGCATGACTTCGTCGCCGTCTCCGGCACGGGCCACCATCACGGCAGAGGCATCGAGCAGCTTGTAGACGCGGAAGTAGATATCGATGCCGGCAAGTATGCCCTGCTGCTTGCAGATGAGCTGCACGCGGGCACGGCGGGCACGGGGCATGACAGCCTCGGTCGAGACATCGCCGTAGGGCATATCCTCGGCAAGCGCCTCCCTGATGTGGTTGTCAATCATGAGGCCCAGCGAAGAGGTATCCATGCTGTGGCCCTTCTGATAGCTCGGCGTGAGCGGCCTCGGCTCGCCCACGGCAGGGTGCTTCATGGTCTCGTCCATCTCGATCCTCCTTGTAGGTGCGGCAGGTGCCGTCTTCTTCGGCTCGAGCATCCAGGAGCCGAATTCCTTCTGGTCAGAGATCATCCTCTTTGCAGCACGGGCAGAGAAGACAAGGCTCTCGAGCAGGCTGTTCGAGGCAAGGCGGTTCTTTCCGTGCACGCCGTTGCAGCTTGTCTCGCCTGCTGCAAAGAGATGGTTCATGGTCGTCTCGGAATCCTCGCCGACATGTATGCCGCCCATGAAGTAGTGCTGGGCGGGGACGACAGGGATGGGCTCCTTCGTGATATCGTAGCCCTCCTCGAGGCAGTGCTCGTAGATGTGCTTGAAGTGGTGGCGGATCGTCTGCTCATCGATGTTCTTGAAGCTGAGCCAGACGTGGTTCGTGCCTTCCTTCTTCATCTCTTCGTGGATGGCAGCAGACACCACATCGCGCGGCTGGAGCTCATCGGTGAAGCGCTCCATCTTGCCGTTCAGGAGCACCGCGCCTTCGCCCCTGCAGGACTCGGAGATCAGGAAGCTCCTGCCAAGCTTCGTCGTCCAGAGGCTCGTCGGATGGATCTGGATGTAGTCGGTATGCTCGAGCGCGACGCCGTGCTCCTTTGCGATGCGCACGCCGTCTCCCGTGAGCAGCGGATAGTTCGTGCTGTGCGTGAAGAGGCCGCCGATGCCACCCGTGGCAAGAAGCGTATGGTGCGCATGCAGGCGAAGCACCGTGCCGTCGCGCCTTACAGCCACAAGGCCTGCGCAGTACGGCGTACCATTCTGGTCCTTGCGCTCGATGAGGTCGACCAACTCAGTGTTCTCGAGAATCTCGACGTTTTTGAGCTTCTTCACCTGTGCCAGAAGCTTTGTCGTGATCTCCTTGCCCGTGATGTCCTCGTGGAAGAGGATCCTCGGGCGTGAGTGCGCGCCTTCGCGCGTGAACGCGAGGCTGCCATCGGAAGTGCGTGCGAACTCCACGCCGTAGTCGATGAGGCGCTTGATCGTCGGGCGCGACTCCTGAATCATGATCTTCACGGATTCGCGGCGGTTCTCATAGTGTCCTGCCCGAAGGGTATCCTCGAAGAATGCCTTGTAGTCGTTATCGTCGTGCTGGACGCAGATGCCGCCCTGCGCAAGCATCGAATCGCATTCCTCGAGCGTGCCCTTCGAGAGCATGACAATGCGGGCGGAGGCAGGAAGCGTCAGGGCACAGAAGAGTCCTGCGACGCCGCACCCCGCAATCGCCACATCGCATGATTCGTCCTGCGGCTCTGCTGTGCGGGCCGCCTCGATAGTCTCTTCTGTTTCCATGGCTCCTAGTCTTTCGCAAGCTCCAGCATGCGCCTGAGCGCACGGCGTGCGCCCTCGGTCGCAGCGTCATCGACCTCGATCTCGCCCGACCCGGTCTCGAGGCACGAGAGGATCTTCTCGCCTGTCACCATTGCCATGTTCGGGCAGATGGGCGTCGTCTCAGGGAAGAAGATCTCCTTGCCCTGTCCGGCAATCTTCTGCTCGATCGTGCGGCGGACGCCAATCACGGTAGCGATGATGTAGGACTTCTCCTCGCCTTCGGCGACGCGCTTGATGATGCCTGAGGTCGAACCGACATAGTCTGCTGCCTCGACGACCCAGGGCGTGCATTCAGGATGGGCGCAGACCACGGCATCAGGATGCGCGGCCTTGAGCTTCTCGATCTCGGCAAGCTCGATTGCCTCATGCGTCGGGCAAAATCCGTCGTTCAGGATCACATGCTTTTCCGGCACCTGGTCAGCCACATAGCGGCCGAGGTTCATGTCCGGAATGAACAGGACGTGGTGCTGGGGCAGCCTGCGCACGATCTTCACGGCATTCGAGGAGGTGACACAGACATCGGACCATGCCTTCATCTCGGTCGTCGAGTTCACATAGCAGGCAACAGCGAGGTCGTCTCCGTACTCGGTACGAGCGTTATCGACCGTCTCCTTCACGACCATGTGCGCCATCGGGCAGTCAGCCTTCGGCTCGGGCATGAGGACACGCTTCTCGGGCGACAGCAGCTTTGCGCTCTCTGCCATGAAGCGCACGCCAGCAAAGACGAGCGTCTTGCAGTCGAGTCCGGCAGCAAGCTTGCTCAGATAGAAGGAGTCGCCGATATAGTCTGCCACTTCCTGTGCAGAGTCCTTCACGTAGTAGTGGGCAAGGATGACGGCATCCTGCTCCTTCTTGAGCGCGGCGATGCGCGCAGCCATCGTGCCTGTGGTCTTCGTGTCCATGAATCCCCTCTCGTATCCAGCGCCGAGTTGGCAGTATGGCAGCCGTCATGTCATCTGACAAGACAGATGCAAAGCTTTCTGCACACTCCACACAGAGAGCCGCCCGGCGCTCTCCCCATCTCAAGGGTGAAGCACCGGGCGGCATGGCTGCAATATGCCATCTCCGGACGGACAGACAAGGGGTGTCTGCGGAGTCTATTCGCTTCTCAGCGCCTCGACCGGATCTTCATGGGCTGCCTTCCTCGACGGGATGAGGCCCGCCAGGAACGTGAGCAGGACCGAGATGCCGATCAATGCTAATGCCGACTGCCAGGAGAGCCTCATGATGTTCGGCACATCGTAGACCGAAAGCACATAGGCATTGACCGGGACCGAGACGCCTAGCGTGATCAGGATGCCCATGAGGCCAGAGATGAAGCCCTCGATCACGGTCTCGGCATTGAAGACAGAGCTCACGTTGTGCTTGCTCGCGCCAAGCGCGCGGAGAATGCCGATCTCCTTCTTGCGCTCGAGGACGGAGATGTAGGTGATCACGGCGATCATGATCGAAGACACGACGAGCGAGATCGAGACGAAGGCGATGAGGATGCGGCTGATCATATCGACAATATGGGTCACGGACTGCATGAGCGTGCCCACGATATCGGTATAGCTGATCTTCTTCGCCTCATCGGTCTGCTGGTCGTTGTAGTCGTCGAGGATCTCTATGACCTTGTTCTTGTCCTGGAAGTCCCCCGGATAGATGTCGATCTCTGAAGGCGTTGCAGGATCGGCATAGCCGAGCTTTGCGAGGTTGTCGTCGTAGCTGGCGCTCGAGTTCGAGAGCATGCCGGCCATGAGCTCCTTGAGCTGCGTCTCGTCGATATTGAGGCTGAAGGCGCTCTTGATCTTGTCCCCATCGACCGAGATCGCATTCGGGAACGAGGCCTGAAGCCTGCCCATGCTTGTCTGGAGGGCACTCGTGAGCTGGGTCTCGATAGCAGCAGAGGTCTGCTGCATGACAGAGGAGAAGGCAGACTGGATGTAGGACGTGAGGGCGCTTGTGATCTTTGCCTCGAGCTGGCTTTCCACCTGGCTTGCCAGCTGGGACACGATTTGGGACTCCAGGGCCTTTGCGACCGAGCTCTGGATCTTCTCGTCGACGATGCCGGAGAGCCGCTGCTCTATCTGGCTCTCGATCTCATCGAAGTTCACGATCTTGCGTACGCCGTCCTCGATCTCCTTCTTCGTGCTGTCGAGGAGGAAGTAGTCCTGGACCTGGGCGTCTGGATGCTCCTGCATGTAGGTTTGCCAGCCTCGCACAAGCTCGGCTGTGAGTGCCTGGGCCGCTGTCTGGTCGAACTTGATATCGAGGCCGGAGACGAGCTCCCGCACATCGATATCGGAGAAGTCAGGAAGGAGCTCCTTGATCTCGTCCGTGCTGAACGAGGAGACATCGATGCCGGAAAGGTCGAGCGAAGACATATCGACAGACGAAAGGTCGAGTGCCGGCACATCGATCGTGGGCGTCCGCATGGACGACATGTCGAGGTCGGAAAGATCGAGGTCGAGCTTCGAGGTATCGAACGAGAACGAGGCCTTGAGGGCATCCGTATCCACATTGAAGAGGTTCGAGAGATCGATATCCTCCCCTGCCGTGCCTGCCGCCTCCTCGGCGAAGGTCTTGCCGGTGAAGACGTCGGTTTGAGGATCTGCCAGCTGCTGCTTCACGATGTCGGCATCTGCTGCGTGTGCCATCACATCCTTCGTGAGGGCGCTCGTGTAGTAGATGCCCGGATCGAGCGAAGAGGAGGAATCTGTTGCCTGGACGATGCCGACAACATGGATGTCCTTGCCAGACGAGACAAGCGTCTTCATGAAGTCCGCATCATCCGAGCGGTCTGTCCAGATCCTGTACTGCTCGTCATAGGCATAGATGTCGGTCGGATAGACAAGCTTGAGGTGAGCCGCCAGGATATCGTCTGTCGAGTAGCTCGCTCCGCTTTCTGCATCGATCGCGGACTCTTCGGTGGAGGAGCTCTCGGCGTTCGTGAGCGTCGAGACCATGTAGTCGAGCTGGCTGTGGTCGCGAAGGCCCAGCTCGAAGGCATCGAGATCGGGAAGCGTGCCATCAGGCCTGAGAACGACCAAGAGCTCGTCTTCAGCTTGCGGCCACTCACCTGCCACGAGGCTGTACTGGCTCTTGATGAGGTCGGTATCGTCCATGAGCTCATGGAACGCGCTCGTCTGCGAGGTCATGCTCGAGGAGATCGAGGAGGAGACACCGAGTCCGAGCTGCGTGAACGAAGACTCGGGATTCACCTCCGTGACCGTGCCATTGGCATTCTCGAGGTAGAGCTCGGGCTTCACGTCGTAGGAGTACTGGATGGCGCGGGCATGCTGACGGATTCCTCCGCCATCGGCGTCAAGGTATTCCTTGAGCGATCTGAGGTCGTTCTTTCCGACGCTCTTGAACATGTTCGTGATTGTCGGCGCTTCCTTGATGCCGGAATCGGAAGAGCCATCATCAGAGGAGCTGCCAGATGAGCCAGACGAGCCTGCCGTGCCATTCACCGACGAGAGGACGGACGTTATATCGAAGCTCGTGCCCTGGATCTGGAGCGGATAGACCGTGAGCATCTTCTCTTCGGTATCCTCGATATAGCCGTTCGCGCCGTTCGCAAGCGCCAGGATCGCAGCGATGCCGATGATGCCGATGGAGCCGGCGAAGGCCGTGAGGAAGGTCCTTCCCTTCTTGGTCATGAGGTTCGCAAACGAGAGGCCGAGTGCCGTGAGGAAGGACATCGCAGTCTTGCGGGGAGGCTTTGCAGCCCTGTGCGTGGCATCAAGAGACGGGTCATAAGGGTCGGTATCGGATCTGATCGTGCCGTCCTTGAGCTCTACGATGCGCGTCGAGTAGCGGCGTGCGAGCTCGGGGTTGTGCGTCACCATGATCACGAGGCGGTCCTGGGCAACCTCCTTCAGAAGATCCATGACCTGGACGGAGGTCTCGGAGTCCAAAGCTCCTGTCGGCTCGTCTGCCAGCACGATCTCAGGGTTGTTCACAAGGGCACGGGCTAGCGCCACGCGCTGCATCTGGCCACCCGAGAGCTGCGAGGGCTTCTTGTCGGCATGTTCGGCAAGACCGACCTTGGAAAGCGCTTCCCTCGCCCTCTTCTCGCGCTCGGACGCTCCGACGCCTGAGAGCGTGAGCGCCAGCTCGACATTGGTAAGGACCGTCTGGTGCGGAATCAGGTTGTAGCTCTGGAACACGAAGCCGATCCTGTTGTTGCGGTAGGTGTCCCAGTCGCGGTCGCGGTAGCGCTTCGTCGAGATGCCGTCGATCAGAAGGTCGCCGTCGTCGAAGTGGTCTAGGCCGCCGATCATGTTGAGCATCGTCGTCTTGCCCGAGCCGGAGGGTCCGAGAATGGAGACGAATTCGCAGTCACGGAATGCGAGCGACACATCGTCGAGCGCCTTCTGCGTGAACGTGCCGGTCGTATACGACTTGGAGATATGGGAGAGTTCGAGCATGGCCGCCTTTCAGCCGGAGATCCTTCATGCAAATGCTGCAATGCAGATATCTGAATATCTGGCAGCTTCTGTCTTCTCGCTTCATTATGCCCACGGCGCTGCTCGCGCCGATGCTGCCCTCTGCCCAAATCCCAGCTATCCCCATGAATCTTTCAGCCGCTTCTGTCCAGCATCTGCACGGCACATCTGAGCTGCTCGAACCTTTCATACAGATGCACTTTCATGTGTCTGGTGCCGGACATCTCCTCTTCTGAGTGTCCAGCGCAGAAAGGAGGCGGCAGGACCTTATGCCCTTTCTTGCTGCCGCACACGGAGGTTAGTGCTTTTTCGACGCATCCGGCGCCACGGAGCCCGTGTATGTCCGATACTGTAGAGTGCGACAAGGCCAGACGACCATTGACAGGAGGGCTTCTGCATGCCAGCCATCATCACGCACTACTTCTACGGGCAGGACATGTATTTCACGGCAGCGAACTCGCTCAAGAGCGAATCCGATGAGGAGCGCAAGGCCTATCTTCTGGGCTGCCAGGGCCCCGATCCCTTCGAGTCGCTCGATCTCGATCCGCGCCTCAAGGAATACCGCAATATCGCGAAGCTCCTCCACACGGAGAAGATCGAGGAGTGCATCGCCGCCTTCAAGGGCTCGCTTGCCTACCTCTCAGACCATGAGAGGCCGACGGGACGTGCCTATGTGGCAGGCTATATCAGCCACTTCGAGCTCGATTCGAGGGTCGGACCGTTTGTGGCAAGCTGGACCCGCGGCATCTGCGAGGCAGGCGTCGAAGGCCTCGACGAGCGCGATGCGAAAGTCGTCACGGCAGAGGTCGAGCGCGACCTCGACGAGATGGTGCTCTACACGAAGTCCGGCAAGACCGTCGAGACCTTCCACCCGGCCCATGAGTGCCTCGATGCCACCGAGCGCATCCTCGGCATCTGCGACAGGATGTATCGCTACATGCTCTTGAAGGTCTATGGGCTCGTCGTGCCGCACACGCTCTTCTCTGGCGCCATCAATGCCCACAGGACCCTCATGCGCCTCATGAGGGCACCGCACCTGACCGATGCGAAGTCCCAGATCGCCTCTGCGATCGAGGTCAATATCCTGCACCGCCGCCATTCGCTCTACCGGGCCATGGCACACAGGGCAAGGAAGGAAGCCTCCTCTGTCTTCGAGAACAGGGAGCACCAGACGTGGACCGATCCCTATACGGGCCATGAGCACACGGCAAGCTTCTGGGATCTCTACTACGGCACGCAGGGCGAGCTGCAGTGCGATCTCAAGTGCTTCCTCGATGATGGCTTCGATGCTCAGAAAGCCCAATCCATCACCCATGGCAAGGACTTCGACGGCAGGCCGAAGAAGGCCGGAGAGACCCTGTAATGGCAGAAGAAGAGATGCTGCCTCAATGGCACGGCAACGACGGCATCGCGCTTCCGCATGAGCGCTACTGCAGCATCTGCGGATCTGAGCTCGTGCTGAAGGAGCAGCCAGAAGACGGCCCGGAGCCGTGGTGCCCGACCTGCAATGCATGGCGCTATCCAGCATTTTCTTCTGCCATCAGCACGATCGTCTACTCCCCTGACGGGACCAGGATCCTGGCAATCGACCAGTATGGCAAGCACGGCGTGCTCGTGGCTGGATACGTCTCCCAGGGAGAGAGCCTCGAGGAAACCGTCAGGCGCGAAGTCAAAGAGGAGACAGCGCTCGACGTCTCGGACCTCCGCTTCAATGCAAGCCAGTTCTATGCCCGCACGAACACGCTGATCTCGAACTTCGTCTGCCGGGCCAGGACGGAAGACTTCCATCTCAACCGCGAGGTCGACCGTGCCCGCTGGGTGCCGAAAGACGAGTTTGCCGATGCCCTTGTGTCGGGCTCTCTTGCCCAGTGGTTTGCCCGCCACCATCTCATGAACGCCTGACGAAGAGCCTGCACAAGCAGGCTCTTCTCATATGAGGCCGCGCTTCTGCCTGTCGCGGATCTCCTCTTCCTTCTTCTTGAGGAGGCCCCGGTATTCCGGCAGCGCATCGAACGGCATGAAGATCTTTGCCCGCTCTGCTGCGCTCATGGACGGATGCCCATAGCGGATGCGCCCTGGCCTATCTGCGCCAGACGTCTTCGACCCCATCGTTCTCATCTCCCGATCTGTGTCCGCCGATCTGGCTGTTGCGCTCGCGCGCTGTCGCCTTCGGCATGAGGTCCATGCCCTTCAGGATCGCATTCTTGCCGAAGCGCTGCCTGATATCGTTCACAGTCCGCTGGCGCGAAAGCTCGCCTTCATCTGTCTCCTCTTCAGCAAAGAGGCTCATCTGCGCGCCCTTCGCATCCTCAGGAGCGACCTCGAAGGCACCGATGCCGAGGCGCTTGATCTGCCGCTCGGGATCCACCCGGTCGTGGAAGATCGCCTCTGCCGCCTGCCGGATCTTCCTTGAGGAGCTTGTCGGCACGAGGAAGGACATCGAGCCCGAAGCGCCGGGGCCATAGCGGTGGAGGCGCCTTCTCTCCCGCGCATATTCGCGCTCCTCCTCCGTGATCGCATAGCCTACAAAGACCGAGATGCCGCCTGCAACAAAGCCGCCTTCCGTGAGCCGCTGGGCAAGCGCATCTGCCATCTCCTTGAGCACGAGGAGCGCATCCTCTGCGTCATAGGCGCAGCCGAAGACCTGGTTCGAGCTCAGGGAATGCGCCTGCGGCTTGTAGGCCTTGATATCTGCCATCGTCACGGGCTCGATGCCCCAGGCATGGTCGATCAAGATCTCGGCGTCCTTCCCGAACTCGCGGAAGAGCGGCTCTGTCGGGGCATGCGCAAGCTGTCCCATCGTGTGTATCCCCATCTCGGCGAGACGCCTCGCGATGCCAGGGCCGATGCGCCAGAAGTCCGTGAGCGGCCTATGGTTCCAGAGCGTCGCCCTGAAGCTCTCCTCGTCGAGCTCGCCGAAGAAGTCATCCGAATGCTTTGCCGTGATATCGAGGGCAATCTTTGCGAGGTAGGGATTCGTGCCAAGGCCACAGGTCGCGGTGATCCCTGTCTCCTTTGCAACTTCGCTCCTGAGCGCCTCGCCGAGCTCGCGTGCGGTCATCCCATAGAGCGACAGATAGGGCGTGATATCGAAGAAGGCCTCGTCGATCGAGTAGACGAAGATGTCTTCCGGAGCGATCTTCCTGAGGTAGATGCCGTAGATCTCGGCCGACTTCTCCATGTAGTAGCGCATGCGGGGCGGAGCCATGATGTAATCGATGCCTTTGGGAATCTCGAACACGCGACAGCGCCCCGGGACCCCGAGCTTCTTCATCGCCGGAGAAACAGCCAGACATATCGTTTTCTCGGTGCGCGTGGGGTCTGCTACCACTAAATTGGTAGTGAAGGGATCGAGCCCGCGTGCGATGCACTCGGCAGAGGCATAGAAGCTTTTCAGGTCTATGCACAGATAGTGCTTCTGCGTGCCTGCCACGGAGCTCCTTTCTTCGAACGGATGTACCCATATTAGCAGACAGGCCCGACAGCCTGGACAGGACAGAAAGGTTTGGAATGGCGAAAGGAAAGACCACGACCGGCTCGGCGACGAAGAAAGCCTCGCCTCAGCTCGACGACGTCGTGAGGGTGGACAAGTCCGGCAGGAATGTCTACTACAACGACTATCTCCACCAGTACTACTATGTGCCCGAGTCGAAGATGCGCCAGCTCGCCTTCTTCGACCGCCAGCGCACGATCTTCGCAGTCTCGCTTGCAGCGATCTTCGGTGCTACGACCTCGCTCTGGATCGGCATTGCCCTCTTCGCGGGGCTCTATATCCTGACGTCGGGCTATTTCTACCTGAGCTTCATCCCGGCCCTCAAGAAGGCCGAGGAGCCGAAGCTCTCCGAAAGCGAGCAGGTGCTCGAGTGCGGCAGGCGTCAGAAGCGCACGAGCCGCCGCATCGGCTATGCCGTCGTCTGCTTTGCGACAGCAGCCATCCTTGCCTATTACGGCATGAACCAGACCTTCTCCGGTCTTGACTTCTGGTCCGCCGTCATCTTCGGCGTCGGCTGCCTTGTCTTCGGCGTCTACCAGCTCATCATCTATTTCAAGAGGCGCTAGTCTCCCAGCACATGCATAAGGCCGAAGATCAGGAAGGCCGCAAACACGATCAGGCACGCCCAGAGGAACCGGATCAGGCTCTCATGGGCGTGCTGCTGCTTCTCGAGCTTCTCGATCTCCTTCTGGATGGCCTCTGCCTTGTTCTCCTTGCGGCGGATCACGCTGTGGAGCTCGTCGTCTCCCGTGTTGTCCGTGATGCAGTCTGTCACATAGGCGCGCTTGAGCGCGATGTCCTCGAGCTCGATCTGGGCATCCTGGACGGCCTTCTGGTGGCGGTCGAGGTTGTTCTTGACGGCAGCGATGTTGTCGTAGACGGGCTTCTGGCTCTCGTCGAAGCGCTTCCCAGCTTGCCTGAGCGCCTCGTCGGCAGCCGAAAGCGCCTGGTTCCTGAGCTTCACATCCTCGGCGAGGCCATGGCGGCGCTCCTTCTCCTCGTCCGAGAGCCTCTCCGTGTGCGTGAGGTCGAAGGAGCGAAGCCTCTCTTCGGATTCCTCGAGCGCTCGCGCATTCTTCTCCTGCGTCGCCCGCTCGTCCTTCGTGAAGTCGCTCTTGCCCTGGGCAAGCTCGGCCTTCATCTCCTCGAACGGCTTTCTCACCATATCGAGGCTCCCCAGAAGCTTCTGCTCGTGGGCAAGCGTCGCTTCGAGCTCCTTCTCGCGTGATGCATATTCGGCAAGCATCTGGTCGGAGTTCTTCCGGATATCGTCGCGCATGGCAAGCTCTTCATGATCCAGCTCGATGCTCTGCTTCACCGTGCCGAGCTCATGCTGCTTCGCTTCGATCTTGTCCTTCACCTGATCTGTCGAGAATATTGCCATCCGTGACCACTTCCCTGCATCCGGAATGCCTGCCTTGGAGCCGCGCTACCTTCGAGCCTAATGGAAACGCTTCATCCTTGCCACCCCAATCGGCAGCGGTGGGAATGGAGCGGCCGACGGCCACACATTCCTGAGAATTCCGACACTTGCTCTCATCCATGCGCATAAAGACTTGCCATCATGCGAATTATTCACTTCAGCGATGCTCGAGGAGGAAGCGCACGACAAGCACGAGCACAAGAAGCTCGTCCGTGTGGCGGCAGTCGGAGATCGTTGCCACATAGCTGCCGAGAGATTCCTCGCCACGCACGACCGTCGCGATCTTGTCACCCCTGAAGTTCGTGATGTGATACATCCCGCGCACAGGCGAGCGGTCGAGATTCCAGCCGTAGTCCGGCACGGAAAGATGCGGCGTATGGTGGACGCCTGAAAAGCTTGCCGCAAAGCGCACGCCGTCTGCCATCGTCACCATGAGCATGCCGCGCTCCTCGAAGGCACGGACCCGGTAGCGTGCAATCTCGTTGCCATTCGGATCTTGCAGCATCATATGGTCGACACCGCCTGCAAGCTGTATCTTCGCATTGTAGGCAATGTGCCCCTCTGCATCGAAGATATCGAGCACATGTGCTGCGGAACCGGTCCGGTGGTTCTTGATCGTGAATCTCTTGGACACGGATTCCCCCTTCCGGATGGTTCAAGCTTGCGGAAAGCTAGCTAGACCGTATCACAAACCTTGCAGGAAAAGCCGCTTGCATGCCATATCAGGCACCAATTGGCACTGCGCTTTCAGCTCTGGACCAGACGGACGAACGGGTAAGGCGAGCTTGCAGAGGAGGATATGACCTTCTCCGCAAAGCGCTTCGAGGCCAGAGGCAGGGTCTCGTCCGAACGCCAGGCAAGGCAGATGTTCCTCTTCGGACGCTCCCGCACATGCTTCGTGAGAAGGCCCGTATCGTAGTTCGAGAGCATGAGCTCATAGAGGAGCGTGACGCCCAGCCCTTCCCTCACCATCTGCAGTATCGAATAGTCGTCCGTGACCGTATATTCGACATTCGGCGTGATGCCAGCATGCTCGAAGGCACGAAGCGCCACCGACGATTCGCCTTCGTCGAGCACGATGAGCGGCTCTGCCGCAAGGTCTTCGAGCGATACCGTGCGCTTCCTTGCAAGCCGGTGCCCATGCGGCACGACGGCCATCATCTCGTCTGCGAGGAGCGGCACACGCTGGAGGCCTGCTGCATCCTCCATATCGGTGAAGCCAAGGTCGAGCTCCCCTTCGCGCACCCAGTCTGCAATCGAGGTGTACTCCCCCTGGCGCAGCACGAAATGGACCTCGGGCCAGACTTCCTTGAACTCCTTCATGAGGGGAGGCAGGATGTTTCGGCTCACGCTCGTGAACGTGCCGATCGAGATCTCGCTGCCGACAAGGCCTGAGAGCTCCCGCTGCCGGCGCGAGAGAGCATCCTCTGCATGGCTTATGGCTTCGAGGTAGGGCATGAGGACCGAGCCATCCTTCGTGAGCCGCACGCCGTCGCGGCGCCTTTCGAGAAGGGTGCATCCCAGCTCCTCTTCGAGCGACCGTACCTGCTGCGATATGGCAGACTGCGTATAGCCGAGCTCCTCGGCCACTGCCGTGAAGCTGCCTTTCTCGGCAACCCTTACGCACACCCCTGCACGCGATGCTCTCATGGCGCTCCTTCCATTAGGTCTGCTTATTATGCCATTACATACAATCGTTTTACTTATGGTTTGCCGGGGCGTACAAGTATGCAAAACGACGCAGGGAGGCACCATGGAAAAGACAGCAGCAGCTCAGAGAAGCGCATCGAAGGCAAGGAGAGCATCTTGCTTCTGGCAGGGCGCACATGACGGCGTGCCGATTGCGCTCGGCTACCTTGCCGTCTCGTTCTCTCTTGGCATCTCTGCAGCAGGGGCCGGGCTCGACCCTCTGCAGTCGCTCGTCGCAAGCTTCCTCTGCAATGCCTCGGCGGGAGAATATGCCGCTTTTTCCTCGATCGCCCAGGGAGCAGCCGTGCTCGAGCTCGTAGCGGTGACCCTCATCGCAAACGCCCGCTACATCCTCATGAGTGCCGCGCTTGCCCAGCGCTTCGATGCGAAGACGCCGCTCTGGCAGCGCATGCTCATCGCCTACGACAATACCGACGAGCTCTTCGCGCTCACGATCGCCCGTCCGGGCAATGTCTGCCCGGCCTATTCCTTCGGCTCCTTCCTGCCGGCGCTTCCCGGCTGGGCGCTCGGCGGTGCCCTTGGCGCCCTTCTCGGCAATGTCTTGCCGGCACGCATCCTCTCTGCCCTCTCCGTCGCCCTCTTCGGGATGTTCCTCGCCGTGATCATTCCGGCAGCGCACCAGGAAAAGGCCGTCTGCGCCGTCGTGGCCGCAAGCTTTGCCGCAAGCATGCTCTGCGATGCAGCTCCCATCATCTCGGAGCTCTCAAGCGGCACGCGCACGATCATCCTGACGCTCGCGATTGCAGGTGCTGCAGCCTGGCTCTTCCCGGTGCATGACGGAGTGCCGACATTCCGCTATGCCGCGCAGGAGCGCCAGTCCTGGAAGACACAGGAGGCCCTCTCATGAACATGTGGATCTATGTGCTGGCTATGGGAGCGGCGACGGTCTCTCTGCGCGTCCTTCCTGTAATCTTCATCAGGAAGCCCATCGAGAGCCCCTACCTCAAGTCCTTCCTCTTCTACGTCCCCTATGTGACCTTGGCAGTCATGACGGTACCGGCGATATTCCAGAGCACGGAGTCACCTTTGGCAGGCGCAGCCGCGCTTGCCCTTGGCATCTACGCATCCTGGCGGGGAAAGAGCCTCTTCGCTGTCGCCGCTGTCTGCTGCCTGTCCGTGCTTGTCCTCGAGCTCTTCCTTGCGTAGACGGAGAAATCGGCTCATTCGCCGATATCTGAGCGTTAGTTTATAAATTTGTTGTTATGAGATGCGCACAGGCAGGGCTTCCAGGCATTTGTGCTGCTACCATGGGCAGCGTTTGATGTGCTATCTGAGGAGGCTTCATGTACCGCGATGCAATTTCCTACCACAGCAATGTGCTCGGCGAAGATCTCGGCGTGATCGTGTACGGCATGACGGGATACCCCATAATCGTCTTCCAGACCCAGGACTCGAAGTGCACGAACTACGAGGACTTCGGCATGATCTCCGAGCTTGCCGACTACATCGATGGTGGAAAGGTGCAGCTGTTCTGCGTCGACTCCATCGACCAGGAATCCTGGTCGAACACGAACGGCGATAAGAGCTGGCGTTCCCAGCGCCAGGAGGACTATTTCCGCTTCGTGACGGACGAGCTCGTACCGTATGTCCATGACAGGAACGGCTCCGACCTCCGCCCGCTCGCAACCGGCTGCTCAATGGGTGCTACCCACTCCGCTATTGCAGCGCTGCGCCGTCCGGACCTCTTCCAGGGCTGCATCGCGCTCTCCGGCGTCTATCGCACGAGCTTCTTCTTCGGCGACTGGATGGACGAGAACCTCTACATGAACGATATGGTCCAGATGCTCCATGACCTGCCGGCAGACCATCCCTACATCGACCTCTACAACCACCGCTCGCTCTGTTTCTGCGTCGGCCAGGGTGCCTGGGAAGATGGCCTTTCCGACCTGCGCGACATGGACGCCTCCTTCAAGCGCCTGGGCATCAATGCCTGGTGCGATTTCTGGGGCTACGATGTGAACCACGACTGGCCATGGTGGAAGAAGCAGATGCGCTACTTCCTGCCGATCGTCCTCGAAGACGTGAAGAAGGAGCTTGCCGAGGAGGCAGCCTCTGCCAAGAAGGAAGCTGCTCCTGCGCCGAAGAAGGAAGAGAAGCCTGCAGCAGCACCGAAGGCCGAGGCAAAGCCTGCTCCCAAGGCAGCTGCAAAGCCTGCTCCCAAAGCAGCCGAGAAGCCAGCTCCTACCGCAAAGAAGGCCGAGCCGAAGGCAGCTCCTGCAGCTGCTGAGGCAAAGCCGGCTCCCGCAAAGAAGACAGCACCCGCCAAGACCGCAGCGGCAAAGCCCGCGGCGAAGCCCACTGCCAAGAAAGCTGAGCCCGCTGCAAAGCCTGCCACCAAGGCTGCAAAGCCTGCAGCGAAGAAGACGGCTGCCACCGCTTCCAAGACCGCAGCAAAGCCTGCAACGAAGAAGACCACGACCCGCAGGTCTTCCACGCGCCGCGCAAAGTAGCTCGCATCGGTTGCATGCATCTGGGCCTGTCCTTCGGGACAGGCCTTTTTTCATCTGCAAGGCATATCCTGCAAAGATTGCGTAATGTCTTGCTGTAACAAGCCTGTAGTCCTGCACGCGCTAGCATGAATGAGTCCTGAATGTTCGTCAGAGGTAGTCCATGAATTTCGTCTTCATATCCCCGCAGTTCCCTCCTGTCTTCTGGCAGTTCTGCAACAGGCTCCAGAGAAACGGTGTCACCGTCCTCGGTATTGGCGATGCCCCGTATGACGGGCTGGCACCAGAGCTCAAGAGCTCGCTCACCGAGTACTACTACACACCGAATCTCGCTGACTACAGCCAGGTCTTCCGTGCCGTCGCCTTCTTCTCGTACAAATATGGAAAGATTGACTGGCTCGAATCGAACAACGAATTCTGGCTCGCGCAGGATGCACGCCTGCGCGATGACTTCCATATCGTGACGGGAGCATCGACCGCGCAGATGGCCGTCTGGCAGAGCAAGGCCGGCATGAAGCCGCTCTATGCGATGGGGTCCATTCCGACAGCACGCCAGATCAAGGCCTCGACGCTCGACGATGCAAAGCAGTTCGCCGCACAGGTCGGCTATCCCCTCTTCGCGAAGCCCGAGGTCGGCATGGGCTCGCTCGGTGCCCGCAAGATTGCAGACGAGGCAGCTCTTGCCGCCTTCTTTGCAGACAGGCCGAAGGGCAGCTATGTGATCGAGGAGTTCGTCTCGGGACGCATCTGCTCCTACGATGCCATCTTCGACAGCCACGCCAATCCCCTTTTCGAGAACATGGAAGAGTTCCCGAGGAGCATGGCACGCGTGGCCGAAGAGAAGCTCGATATGGCCTATACCTGCCTTCCTGCGATCGATCCGAGGCTCCAGAAGCTCGGCCGCGCTGCCGGCAAGTCCTTTGGCATCAGAAGCCGCTTCACCCACATGGAATTCTTCCGGCTCGATAAGGCCAAGGAAGGCCTGGGAGATGCCGGCGACTATGTCGGCCTCGAGGTGAACCTGCGTCCGCCCGGATCCAACACGCCGAACATGATGAACTATGCACACTCCTGCGATGTCTACCAGATATGGGCCGACATGGTCACGAAGGATGCGACTGACGTGACCCAAGGCGAGCAGTTCTTCTGCGTCTATGCCTCGCAGCGCGACTGCCACCGCTATGTCCACTCGGATGCCGATATCAGGCGGACCTATGGAGAGCGCCTCGTTGAGGCAGACCGCATCTCCCCTGCCCTTGCCGACGATATGGGAGACATGGCATACACAGCAAAGCTCAGGACAGACGAGGAGCGCCGCGAGTTCATCCGCTACGTGCAGGAGCGTACGCCAGACGACGCGGCGCGTCCGGAAGACCTCGCGCTCTAGCCAAGCACGCATAGTTTCCTTCTGGCCTGGAAGCTCTTTCCAGGCCCTTTTTCCTGCCTGTCCTTCCTTCCGCATGCGCCGTCTTTTGTGCCGTCTGGCCTGCCTTCCGTGTATGCATCAGAGGCTTCGGCCTAGGATGGGTCCGTGAGCGATTGCAGGGAGGCACGCATTGGATACATCCACGAGCGCAGGGCTCAGGAAAGAGAGCTTCACGTTTCCGAGTGCAGACGGCACCACCCAGATCCACGCAAAGATCGTGTGGCCAGAAGGCGAGCCGAAGGCCATCTTCCAGATCGTCCATGGCATGGCAGAGCACATCAGTCGCTACGAGCGCTTTGCCGAGTATCTTGCCCATGCGGGATACGTCGTCTGCGGCCATGACCAGATAGGCCACGGCGAGAGCGCAGCTCCAGAGCGCTGGGGCAAGCTTCCTGCCCAGGGCGGCGACAAGATCATGGTCGACGATATCAGGCGCATGGCAAAGGAGATGGAGAAGAGGGTGCCGGGCGTACCGCATGTGCTCTTCGGCCACTCGCTCGGATCCTATCTTGCCCGTGCCTACCTCGCAACCTACCGCGACCCTGACCTCAAGGCCTGCATCCTTTCCGGCACGGGACACGTCCCGCCTGCAGCCTCTGCCTTCATGCATGGCCTCGCTGTGCAGGCGGCAAGGCGCCACGGCGAGGATGCCTACCTCGAGATGCTCCATTCGCTCGGCGACGGTGCCTATGCAAAGCAGATCAAGAATGCAAGGACCGACTTCGACTGGCTGAGCTACAACACGGAGAACGTCGACGCCTATATCGCAGACCCAGCCTGCGGCTTCCCATTCTCTTGTGGCGGCTATGCGACGGTCTCTGCCATCACCCGCTTCGTCTGCTCTCCTGACTGCTTCGCGAAGTGGGACAAGGACCTGCCCGTCTTCTTCGTGGCAGGCGCCGAGGACCCCGTCGGCTCCTGTGGCAAGGGCGTCGAGCATGCAGCCCGGATGGCGCGCGATGCCGGCGTGAAGGATGTCTCCGTGCACATCTATGCGCACATGCGCCACGAGATCCTGAACGAGACCGATGCGGACGATGTGATGCGCGACATCCTTGTCTGGACGAAGCAGAAGGTCGGCGTCTGAGCACAGAACGACAGCATCAAGATGAGGCGGGACGCCTGCAGATGCAGACGCCCCGCCTCTTTGCTGCTTTCAGTTCGTGCTAGACGCGGTACGGTGCGAGCGCCTCGATCACGATATCGTCCGCCTTCTGGCAGAGATCCTGCTCCGGTGCCTCGGCAAGCACGCGGATCAGAGGCTCGGTGCCGGATGCACGGACGAGCACGCGGCCATTGCCCTCGAGGAAGTGTTCTGCCTCGGCCACTGCTTCCTGGATCTCGGGAGCCTCCATCACGGCATTCTTGTCCTTGACCTCGACGTTGATGAGAAGCTGCGGATAGCGCTTGACCGGACGCGTGAGCTCGGAGAGCTTCTCCTTCTCGGCACGCAGCACCTCCATGAGCCTCAAGCTTGTCATCACGCCGTCACCTGTCGTCTCGATATCGCCGAAGATGATGTGGCCGGACTGCTCGCCGCCGAGCGAGTAGCCGTTCTCACGCATGCAGGCATAGACGTTCTTGTCGCCCACGGCCGTCGCCTCGTACTTGATGCCGGCATCGTCGAAGGCACGGAAGAGGCCGAAGTTCGACATGACAGTCGGGACGACCGTATCATGGGCAAGCTTGCCATGCTTCTTGAGGTAGGTGCCGCAGACATAGAGGATGAGGTCGCCGTCGACGACATCGCCCTTCTCGTCGACCGCGATGCAACGGTCAGCGTCGCCGTCGTAGGCGAAGCCCACGTCGAGGCGGTTGTACATCACGAAGTTCTGGAGCGTCTCGATGTGCGTGGAGCCGCAGTCGACATTGATGTTGAAGCCATCAGGAGCATTGTTGATCACGTAGGTATCGGCACCGAGGGCGTCGAAGACCGGGCGGGCGACGCTCGAAGCAGCGCCGTTGGCGCAGTCGAGGCCGACCCTCATGCCCTGGAGGCTGAAGCCGCAGGAGGCAATCAGATAGGCGATGTAGCGGTTCCTGCCCTGCATGTAGTCGATCGTGCGGCCGATCGCATTGCCGGTCGCAAGCGGCACCTCGACCTTTCCATCGAGGTAGTCCTCGATCTTGAGGAGCACATCCTCGTCCATCTTGTAGCCCTCATGGTTCACGAGCTTGATGCCGTTGTCCGTGTAGGGGTTGTGTGAGGCCGTGATCATGATGCCGCAGTCGAACCCGCCATCAAGCGTCTCATAGCAGAGTCCCGGCGTCGGGATCACATGGAGCATGTAGACATCGGCGCCCGATGCCACGAGGCCCGAGATGAGGGCGCTCTCGAACATGTAGGACGAACGGCGGGTATCCTTGCCGAGGACGACACGGGCCTTCCTGCCCTGGTTCGCTCCGTAGTACCAGCCGACATAGCGGCCGATCTTGAACGCATGCTCGACATTGAGGCCTTCATTGGCCCTGCCGCGGAAGCCGTCCGTACCGAAATATTTCATCGCTCTCTCCTTGCATCGGCGCCTGCTCCACACGCAAGCAGGCCAGATCGCTTACAAGCTCGTTTCCCCATTGTAACGGTATCGCTCCCGTCTGCCGTCTGCCGATGGCTGCCCACACGGAAGAAGTAGGACTTATATGGTAGATACCACCTCATCATCGCAGCAGAATCGGAGCACGCTATGCCCAGACATTTCACAGCAGAGGACGCAGCCTTCTCGGCGGATGACGAACCCATCATGCCTGGCGGCTATATCGGATTCACGATCCTCTTTGCCATTCCGCTCGTAGGCCTTGTCTCTTCCCTCATCTTTGCCTTCGCAAGCAAGAACATGAACAGGCGGAGCTTTGCGCGTGCTGCCCTCTTCTGGCGCATCGTGTGCTACGCGCTCGTGGCCCTCTATTTCTTTGTACCGTCTGCTGCCCATGCCATGAGGAGCCTGCCGGCAATCGCTTCCGACCTTGCAAACCGTCTTGCGGCACGCCTGCCCTTCTCGCTTACGTAGCCGCGCCCAGAAAGGAGCTTCTGCATGCGGATCCATCACGCTTCCCTCTCCTTCTTGATGAAGCTTGCCATCTCTGCCCTGTGCGTCCTGGCGCTTGCCCTGACCTTCGGCTGGAGAAGCGGCTCCTGGCATTTCGAGGGGCTCCACTACTTCGCTGTCCTCATTGCCGCCGCTTCTGCCATCTACTGGCTCTGCGAGGCGATCTTTGTCCTCGTGCATCGCAAGGAGGACCGTGGCGGCTCTGTCATCGAGCCGAGCCTCAAGTATGCGCTCACGATGTGCCTTGTCGTCACCTGCACCGTCACGCACTTCCTTCTGAAGGTCGGTCCCTTCTGGGGTTGCGGCTGGGACTTCCCGTTTTTCGCCCTCCATTACCTAATTCCGGCGCTTGCCGTCGCCGACTGGCTCCTCTTCGACCGGAAGGGCCTCATGCATGGGTGGGGACCGCTTGTCTGGACCTGCCCGCTTCTGATCTATCTCCTGATCACGGAGCTCCTCGTTGCCGGCACAGGCATCGATCTTGCCGGAGACTTCCAGATCTCGGGCGTCTCACGCTATCCCTATCCCCTGCTCGATGTCACGCAGATTGGCCCCGAGCATGTCCTTCTGCTTGTCGGCTGCGGCTATGCCTTCTTCACGGCACTCGGCTACGTCGTCTTTGCCCTCGACCGCCTGCTTTCGACGGTCGGCAGGGATGCCCGTGCCGCCGAGGCCCAGGAGGAAGCCGAAGCAGAGCTGCCGATCCAGTCGCCGCTTTCGGCAGCGCCCCGCCACTTCCGCTCCTGACAGAAGACTTCCGCAGAGCGCCGTGTGCTTGCACTCGGCGCTTCTTATGTCTAGTCTTTCAAGGATGTAGAGGTGACAAGCAGTGAGATTTCATGAATTCGGGACAGACTCTCCCGATATCCTTCTAGTGGTTCAGCCCAGGCTTGTGACCTGGGACGTGCTCCTTCCTGACATCCGCCTGCTCTCCGAGCGCTACCACGTCGTCGTGCCGGTGCTTCCTGGCCATGATTTCCAGGACGGCGGCGATTTCTGGAGCGTCGAGCGCACGGCAAAGGAGCTTGAAGACGGGCTCATTGCCCGTGGCTATCTCGATATCCTCGGTGCTCTTGGCATCGATATCGGAGGATCTGTCGTCGTGCGCCTTCTGGCCGACAGCCGCATCCGCATCATGCATGCAATCATCGACGAGGGCGTCCTTCCCCATCAGGGCTCCTCGATCGTATCGAAGCTCGAGGCAGCGAGAGACTATCTCTCCTACGAGGCAGCCAAGCTCTCGGTACCGAAGGGGCTCGGCAGGCTGGCCGAGCACATCTCCTCTGAAGAGGAGCGCGGCATCATCTGCGGCACACTCCAGCGCATCTCGACAAGAAGCGTCTGGAACCTCTCTGCCTCCTGCCACAGCTATGAGCTGCCGAAGGGCCCCATCGGAGGCGGCTCGGCCGTCGAGTACTGGTACGCCGAAGGAAGCAGGAAGCGCCGCCGTCAGGACATCCGCACGGTCGAGCAGGCAATCCCTACCGCCAAGATCGTGAAGTTCCCCGACGCGCACCCGCTCGAATTCGCACTCCATCATGCACGCGAGTACAGCCTGCGCATCCAGCATGCACTCGCGCAGCCGGTGCCCGCAGCCTGCTAGGCGCTCTTCTCCTTGTCATGCAGCACATGGAAGATGAAATCGAAGGCAGCTTCGGCTGCCTTCTTCTGTGCGTCGCCCGAAAAGCCGTGGCCTGCGCCTTCGACGGTCTGAAGCGTCGCCGCCGGGAAGGTGGCGGCAGCCTTCTCGGATGAGGCCAGAGGCACGATCTCATCATTGTCCCCGTGAAGTATCAGGGTACGCCCTGGATAGGACATGTGCTCCTCGGGCACATAGCGGCGTGCCGCCTCGATATAGGACGCACCGACGGGACGGCTGAGAGCTTCCAGATGCTCCGGCAGCGGCTCTCCTTCCGGATAGGCCCTGCATGCATCCTCATGCAGCACGAAGGCAGGATAGAGGAGCACCATGCCACGGAAGAGCTCCGGATGCTCGTCTGCCGCAAGAGAGCAGACGACCCCTCCCTGAGAGGCGCCGAAGAGGAAGAGGCACTTCGGGTCGCAGAACGGCTCTTCACGCATGAGGCCGACAGCCGCCAGCAGATCTTCCTTCTCCGTCTCTATGCTCATATCCTCCCAGGAGCCATCGCTCTTGGATTCCTGTCCGCCGCCACAGAAGTCGATGTTGTAGACGACATAGCCGCGCTGGGCGAGGACCTCGGCATACGGCACGAGGGACTTATGGGAAGAGCCGAACCCGTGCGCCATTACGATGGTGGGACGCGGGAAGGGAGCGCTCTCGAAGCCTCTGGGCATCGACGTCTCGCCGTATATCTTGATCTTGCGGCCATCCTTCTTCCTGATTGTCCACTGGATATGGGTGTTGAACATCTTCTCGGGCATGGATCCCCCTATCGTGCGGCTTTGAGCGCCACATCCAGGCGCTCGCCGAAGACCTCTTCGAATGTGTCCTGGAGCCTCGTATCGGCGCGGGGCCTGCCCGGCACCGCACGCAGGCCTTCCTGCGTCTGCTCGAGGCGCAGATGGAAGACGCCGCGCCGCGCGAGGTTCCTGGCGCCGATATGCGGATTCGCGGTGCCTATGACAAGCTCGGCGCCAGCTTCTGCAATGGTGCCCATAAGGCCAGAGACAAGCTCTGCCGCCTCCGTCTGGCTGAACCAGGAGAAGGGCTCATCCCAGAGCACGATGCTTCCCGGAAGGAGCTTCGAGAGCTTCTCCCCTGCCTCGGCAAGGCCCTCTTCGACATCCTTGCCCTCAGACGAGAGCCAGACGACCTGCGTCGCTACCGGAAGCGTGAGCTCCTCGGCAGGAACCGGAAATCCCGTGAGCGCCAGAATCTCTGCCTGGCCCCAGGCAGAGAGGAACTGCCTTCTCATTGTCTCGTCTGCTCCCCCTGCAAGCCAGCACGAGATGCCCTTGGCAGAGATCTCGTCCGCAATGAGGTGGAAGCTGCCGCCCTCCGCATACGAGAGCGCATGGGCATGGTATCCCGGCTTCTCTTCAGGCAGGACATCCTCGACCTGAGGCAGGCACCAGGCACATCCTGCATCCTTGTAGGCGCTGGCAAGGTTGATTGCCGCGACGTAGAAGCCAAGCTCGTCTCTGAGTGCCGCAAAGAAGCTCCCCATGCGGCTTGTCCACTCCCAGAGCACGGGGGCCAAGGCACGCCTGGCCGAAGCGAGACGGCTTGCTCGGTCTGCGGCGGCTGCATCGTCTTCGATATCAGCCGTGACGGCACCTGTCACCTTCCAGCGCAGCCAGTCGGTGCGCCTGGGATAGCTCCTGAGCTCGTAGCGGGGCCTGAGCGTCTCCGGGTCGAGCATGGCGCTCATGAGGGCAGAGGAGGGACGGCAGATCTCGCGCAGCATCTCGTCTGCACTCTTGAGATAGCCTTCCTCCACAAGCTCTGCCATCTCGTCAGCAAAGCGCCGAAGCGCCACCGACTTCACGTCGTGGTGCATATCGCGTGCGACCTGGGCAAGCTCGGAGAGCGCCTGCACGTGCTGGGCCGCCACATCGGCAAGCGCGAGGAAATCGGAGGTGCCGGCAGCATCTGCCGCATGCACTGCCTCTCCCTGGCAGACGGCAAAGAGATGCTTCACGGCCTGTGCATGCTCGAGCGCGTCGCGCACGGCATCCTGGCGATAGGCCACCTCGGTCGCCGTGGCAAGCGGGTGGGCAAGCGCATGCTTCGCGGCAGCGGTCAGGCCTACATCCCCCTGTGCCATGAGCTTCACGAGAGCATCTGTGCCGGTCGCCTCGAGCGCTTCGTTCCAGCCAAACGGTCCTTCGCCCATGCTCCGCTCTTCGCGGTCGGCGTACAGAAGACGGATCTTCACTCTGCATCAGCTCCCTGCCTGTTTGCGGCGATGCGTGCCTTCAGCTGCTCTGTCCCCAAGCCATAGCGCTCAGCCATAGCATGAGCGGACTCCATGCCCCAGGGGGCGTGGCGGGCGAGTTTCAAGGAACGCGCCCCTGGATGCTCCGTATCGTCTGCGAAGGCAAAGCTCGCGCAGGCATGGGCAAGTCCATCGGGAATGGTCACACCATCAGGTCCTGCCGTGACAACGACAGACGCTGCTGAGGCAAGTGCCTCTTCCAGGATGAGCTCTGTGAAGGCAAGCTGGTCTGAAGGAGAGCCAGAAGGCGCAGGGCAGTCAAGGACCAGGAGGGCATCTTCGCCGGCGCCTGCAAGCGCGCCACGGATTCCTGCCATCCCGTGCTTTGCATCGTGAGTGTCCTGCATCCACGTCGAGAGTGTCCCGCGATACGGCAGATGCGCCTTGCGTGCCAGCACGGGAAGCCCCATCGAGGCACACCAGACAGCCTGGATGATGGCGCGGGCGGCCGTGGTCCTGCCGGAGTGCGGCCTGCCCGAGATGACGGCAAGGCGCTCGCCTGGCGCAAGCGTCACCGTCATAGGCACGCATCCGTCTCCAAGCGCAAGCGCTCCGTCGCAGACGTCTTTCAGCTCCACGATATCATCTGCTCCCGCAAATGTGGGCAGGGAGACAGGGCTGCCCTTTTCCTGGACCTTGTCCGTAAGCGTGAGCCAGGCCAGATAGAAGCGGACATCCCAAGCAAAGCGTGCAATCTTCTCATCGGCAAAGGCCGTATGCCTTTCGCAGAAGGTCTGAAGGGCGCGGAACTGGTCGCCGAAGTCGCGCGAGGCGGCTTCGAGGACCGCTGCGTCCATCGCAGGATCTGCCGCAGCAGGCGCAGGCCACTCAGGCTCAGGCTTTGTCTCGTAAGGCTCAAAGGGGCGGATGAGGTCCTCAAGGCCGCGGGAAAGCGCAGGCTCTCCCTGGTACTTGCGGACACGCATGCCCATATCGTCGACGAGAAGCGAGCACTGCACATAGCCGAGGAGCTTCTTCGTATGCGCGATATCGTCCTTGAGGCGCAGGTAGCTGTCAGCTGCACAGTAGCGCGCAAGGTAGCGGGCAAAGGAGCCCAGGCCTTCGCCGAGATGCGCAGAGTGGAGCGCCTCTTCGAAGCGCTCGACGAGGGTGCACCAGCGCTCGGCACAGGAGAGGAGCGCCAAGCGGCTTACATCGTCGAGGCTTGCTGCCGTGGCCGGACCGAAATGCTCGAGCACGGCTGCAAGATCGTCCAGGAGCGCCGAGAGGTCATGAGAGAACGACTCGACCGAGCGCCTCAGAGCAGGGTCTGCCATCAGGTCTGAAAAGACGCCGAGCCGCCACTCAGCGGTGCGCTCCCCTGCCGTCGCAGCGAGGAAGAGCGGACGTGCCTCGGCCCAGCGCGGATCTTGAGCGGCAGCATCGATCAGAGAATCGATCCTCCCGTCATGAAGGGCCTCTGTCATCTCTTGAGGCTCGCCTGCACCTGCATCTGGTCCCAAGATGCTCCGGTACTCCATTGCGCTCTCCTTCCGACGTCCGGCCTTCCATATTAGCAAGCCGGACAGACACTTGCCGACTCATGGTTTCATGAGACCGATTTAGGGGTACTTATCCACGTACCTGACCATAACAGCGCAGAAATCTGCCAGAACCCTTGGAAGTGTCCCATGCTTTGTGCCATCTCTCTTGCGGACGGAACGATTCCCGCCCGCTTTGCCGATACGACCGACATCATGCTCTGCCAGACAGGCAAGGACCAGCCTGAGCGCCGGATTGTCCGCCATGTCGGCAAGACCTCCGTCTCAGAGCTCATCCGCGTCCTTCTGGACGACAATGCCGAAGCGCTCATTGCAGGAGCCGTCGGCCGCGAAGCGCAGGAGCGCATCGCCGATGCCGGCATCCTCCTCTATCCGAATGTGTCAGGCACGGCAGACGAGGCGCTCGCAGCGCTTTATGCCCACAAGCTCACGCAGGCAAAGGATGCCCCGTCTGCCTGATCTTCAGAACATGATCGAGGGGCCGTCTCCGAACGGATTCTCCTTGTTGAGCGCTACCGCGACATCGTTGATATCAGAGCGGAGCCACGCTGCCTCCTGCTCTGAGGTCATGGCCGCAAGCGCACGTGCCTGTGCAAGCTTCACAGCCTCCTTGCGCACGGCTTCCGGATAGGCAGAAAAGCGCCTATAGGCTGAAAGCGCCGCCAAGGTATCGGGCGTCGCGAGCGCAGCATCTTCCGTGGCACGCTCCTCGAGCCCACGTATGCCGCAGGTATCCACACGGCCGAAGAAGAGGATATCGAGGTAGCTCACAGAGCCTGCGACCGCCACATCGGCAAAGCGGATGTAGGCACAGGTCTCGCCGAGCGTGAGCGCACTCCCTCTGCCCCTGACCAGATAGCCCATAACGGAAGCAAGAAGGAGCTCCGCTGCCGGAAGCGTGCGCTGGTCCTTGAGATGCCAGCCCTTATAGGCAGCAATCCTCCGGCTGAGAAGCTCCCGTCCTTCACGGGTCTTCGCCGCATCGCCGAAGCGGGCGCCGGCGAGAGCCTTGTTCACGCGCTTCTCGAGGTCTTCATCAGGCGCAAAGACGTTCTTCTTCGGCAGCTCGACCGTCTCGGGCGTGGCCGCATCAGCTTCAGCTTTGACTGCCTTTCCCGCCTCGGCAAGCTCCTCCACACGGTCGAAGGCAAGCTCGAGGCCATCCTCGGCACAGACGAGCGTTGCCCTGTTCGGGCCCTTCGGGTCCTGCAGGCCTGCTATAGCATGGGCTGCATAGCGATTCGCCAGCTGGTCGATCCTTCTGGCACCGAGGCCGCTCCTCTTCGCTTCCTGCGCCATCGCATCGGCCGCATCGTCCTCGATCTCGAACGTCTTGCCAGGACCCAGGAGGTTCTGGATCCTGCGTTCGAGCGAGCGCTCGGAGCCCTTCACGATCTTTCTGAGCGCAGCCCTAGAGAGCGCAGGCACGCTCACGACCGCGCCAAAGCGGCCGACAAGCTCGGGCATGAAGCCCCAGGTGATGAGGTCCTCGAGATTCGCCTCTGCATAGAGGGCATCCTTGTCCATCAAGGTATGGGCGCTCTTCGTGCCGGCAACCGTGAGCTTGTTCTCGAGCAGGCGCTTCTTCACGATATCCTCGATGCCCATGAAGGCACCGGCGAAGACATTGAGGATGCGCGAAGTATCGAGCGTCAGCTCCTTCTGCCCTGGCTGCTCCGGCTCGAGCACCATCGTCTCGCCGTCCAGGAGCTTCAGGAAGTTGCCCTGCGCATCGAAGCCACGGTTCTGGCCGGAGGCGGAGCGGACGAGCTTGTCTGCCTCATCCCAGAACGCAATGACCGGCGTGCCCGGTGCAAGCGTGAGCGCATGGGCGACCCTTCTCAGCTCCGAGGAGACGGAGTCTCCGGCCCAGCCAGCGCCCGTGATGCCCGTGCAGTCTATCGTCACGATCGGCAGCTTCAGCACACGCGCGGCAACCTTCATCAGGAAGGACTTGCCGGAAGCCGTTGTGCCGGCAAGCATGAAGGCACAGGCACGCGGCAGGTCGAGCTCATCGGTCCCTTCGGCACGCCTGAGCATCCGCTCGAGGCAGGCATACATGAGGTCCACGACTTCCTCGACGACCGCATCCTGGCCTATGACCGTACGCTCGATCTCTGACACGGCCTCGTCGCGTGGACGGGCCAGAAGCTCTGCCAGCGTATCCTCGAGCCCCGCATCCTGGGCCCTCTCCAGAATCTCAGAACCATCCATCCTATCGCCTGTTTCCGGATGCTGGCCCGAAGAGCGCGTCCACTTCTTCCGCACACGGGATGGCCTGCTGCGCCCCGACACGGGTCGCCGTGAGTCCTGCGGCATGCGTTGCGCGCTGCATGCTTTCGTCCAGCCCCAAACCAGATACATACCCCTGGGCCAGATATCCTATATACGTGTCGCCCGAGGCAGTCGTATCGACAGGACAGATCCTGTCAGCAGGCACCTCGAGGAACCTGCCGTCCTCGAGCGCGACAGACCCCTTGCCGCCGAGCGTGATGATAGCCGTAGCAGGTCCGAGGGCCGAGAGCGCTGAGAGCGCCTGCCTCTCGCTCTCCTCATCCTGGGGCAGGATGCCGACAAGGGCTTCTGCCTCTGTCTCGTTCACGCAGACGATATCGACATCTTCCCAGATGCCTGAGGGGAGCTTTTCGGGTGGCGCGACATTCAGGAGCGTGCGGATGCCCTTTGCATGGGCCGCATGGAGGACGGCGGCCGTCGTCTCGAGGTCGCACTCCATCTGGCAGAGGAGCATGTCGCCAGCATCTCCCGCGGCTGCCACGGCTTCCGCCATCTCCTCGGGCGCTTCGAGGCCATTTGCCCCATGGTCGAGGACGATCCTGTTGTCTCCCTGCGTGCGCAGGATCACGGCGACGCCCGTGCTCGTGTCGGAGAGCCTCTTCACACCAGTGGTGTCGACGCCTGCCTTGTCCAGCGCATCCACGAGCGCGGATCCGAAGACATCCTCTCCGACAGCACCGAACATGAGGGTAGGCGCTCCTGCCTTCGCGGCAGCGACTGCCTGGTTTGCGCCCTTGCCGCCCGGATTCGTGCAGAAGCCTTCGCCCGCAAGCGTCTCTCCCTGCTTCGGCATGCGCTCTGCCGCAATCGAGAGGTCCATATTGAGGCTGCCAAAGACGACGACCGTGTTCATTGTGCGCTCCTCCCTGCTGGCTGCCAGCCAGAAAATTATCAATAACTAGTATCGTTTCTGCTTCTCTTCGTTTTCACACCATCGTATACTAGGTGCCAGCATGGCCAGAGGTGCCATGCATTCGTCGAAAGGACCTCACATGGAAGTCACCGAAGCAGTGCTTGCCACGATGAAGGAGAACGGCGCCCCGATGAGCGCAGGCCAGATCGCAACCGCGACCGGCATCAACCGCAAGGAGATCGACAAGGCCATGAAGAAGCTCAAGGCCGATGGCTCCATCGTCTCTCCAGTCCGCTGCAAGTGGGAGCCCGCAGAGAAGTAGAGAAGCAGTGCGTACAAGCGCAATGCACAAGGAGGCAGCCAGGATATCCCGGCTGCCTCCTTTGCTGTATCCTTGGCATTCCGAGAAGAAAGGATCCATCACGGTGCCAGATCTAGCAGCATGCCAGCTCGTCGTCTTCGATTTCGACGGAACCCTCGCCAATACCGCGCCCTGCATCATCCGTACAGCCGAGACGGTGCTGCGGGAGGCAGGGCTTCCTGAAGAGCGCATGAAGGATGTGCCCCAGCTCATAGGGCCTCCCTTCCCGCAGGCATTCTCCCAAGTCTTCGGCTACAGCGCTAAGGATGCCCAGAAGATCACGAACCGCTACCGCGAGATCTATTCGTCGCTCGGTCCTGAGGCGTGGCCAGCCTTTGCCGGCGTGAAGGAGCTGCTAGAAGCTCTCAAGGCATCCGGACGCATGCTTGCGATTGCCAGCTCGAAGCGGATGCACCTCGTCGAGAAGTCGGCAAAGGATGCCGGCATCGCCCCCTTCTTCTCCTTCATCGAAGGCAAGAGGAGCGATGCGCCCCAGACGAAGGCAGCTACGCTTGCGTTTGTGCTCGACGAGGCAGGCACGGAGAGCGCCGTGATGATAGGTGACCGCCACTACGATATCGACGCAGCGCATGCGGTCGGCATCCCCGGCATCGGCGTCCTCTGGGGCAGGACCGCGCCGCGCGAGGAACTCGAAGGCGCAGGAGCCGAGGCCATCGCCGAGACGCCCGAAGAGCTCGGCAAGATCCTGGGGCTTGCCTAGAGCTCGACCGAGATCGTGAGCGCCTGTCCATCCGATACGGCCTCGGCGGTGCCACCATGGGCCTTTGCCGCCGCCTTCACGACCGCAAGGCCTATGCCGTGGCCCCCTTCGTAGGTGCGCGAAGGATCTGCCTTGAAGAAGCGGTCGAAGAGCTCGGGGTGTGCACCGGGAGCGAGCCCTTCCGCCTCGTTTGCGACCAAGATCTGAGCATGGCCTGGGCGGGTCCCCTTCACGGAGAATGTGACTGAAGCACCATCAGGCGAGTGCTTGAACGCATTGTCAAGCAAGATCGAGACGATCTGTCCCGCCATGCCGGCATCGGCGCGCACGACGATCCCCTCCTGGATATCGGTCGTGAACGGCTTTCCCTGCGCCGCCGATACCACTTCGAAGTCCTCGGCAACCTCCATCGCAAGCGAGGAGAAATCGACATCTTGAAGCTTCAGGGAATCTGCCCCTTCATCTGCCTTCGCAAGCGCAACGAGCTTGTCCGTGAGGCCTTCGAGCCGTTTCGTCTGGTTGTGGATGCTTTCCGTCCACTCGCTCTCGCCGTTCTCGATCTCGATCACATCGACCGCCGACTGTATGATGGAAAGAGGCGTCCTCAGCTCATGCGACGCATCGGTCACGAAGCGGCGCTGCTGCTTCTGCGCCTCCTCGACAGGGCGTATGGCAGCAGAGCTGAAGGGAATGACGATGAGGATGAAGACGGCGAGTCCGATGAGCCCCATTGCGATCGATGCCATGAGAAACGAATGGAAGTAGGCAAGGTCGTTGTAGGCATAGAGGAAGAAGACCGTCGTCTGCCCCACGGTCGAGACGACCCGATAGCGGTAGCTGCCTGCAAAGCCGCGGGGCTGCCCGGCAGCCACAGCATCCTGCGCCATCTCGACCGCGCCTTCATCGTGCACCGAGGCGATCGAGTCCATGTTGAGGGCGATCGGCGCATCCTCGGAGTCGAGCGTGACGACGAAGTAGCGCGTGTCATAGGGCACTTCCATAAGGTAGTCAGGCGAGGAGCCGTCGGAATCCGAGAGGAGCGCCGAGAGCTCGCCATCCGTATCCTCGAGATAGTCGAGCTCGGTATCGAGCCTGCGTACCGTCGCGTTCCAGTTCAGGAGATTGATGCCGACAAGGACCGAGGCCAGGACGAGCGTGCAGGCAAGAAGCGCTGCTGCCGTGACCTTGCGCCGCATGCCACGGACCGTCGGATCTGCTCCGCCGAAAAGGAGGCGCTGGAGCCTGTGCGTGCTCATTTCGTCTCCGGCATCTCGAGCCGGTAGCCAAGGCCGCGCACGGCTGCTATCTGCACTTCGGCACCGGTGCTCTTGAGCTTCTTCCTCAGGTTCGAGATGTTCACCCAGATGACGGAAGGCTCGGTATCGGAGAGGAGCCCCCAGACCTCGCGGCGGATCGCCTCCATCGAGGTAAGGCCCCCTGTGTGCGCAAGCAGGAGCTTCATGATCTTGAGCTCGTTTGCCGTGAGCTGCGCCTTCCTGCCGTGGGAGACGATCTCGGAGTTCCCCTCGTCGAGCTCGATATCCCCAAACGTCGGATGCGCCTTCACGGCCCCGGGGCTTGTGTGCGTGATTGCACGGATCCTTGCCAGGAGCTCCTTGGCGGCAAAGGGCTTCACGAGATAGTCGTTCGCGCCGGCATCGAGGCCAGCCACGCGGTCATCGATATCAGCCCTGGCCGTGAGCATGAGGATAGGGACATCCATCCCCACCTGGCGGAGCTTCCTGAGCACCGTGAGCCCATCCATCTTCGGCATCATGATATCGAGGATGATGAGGTCGAAGGAAGAGGTCTTGGCATCGTAGAGCGCCTCTTCGCCGTCGGCGGCGCCTTCCACCTCATATCCTGCATGCGAAAGTATCGCTATGAGCGCCTGCCTGAGCTCGCGCTCGTCGTCTGCCAGAAGAATCTTCACGGATGCCCTTTCTCTTATCCGGACTCTATCGTATCCCGGCCGCATTCTGCATCCGCTCCTCAAGGCCCGTCTTTTGGGAGTCTTTAGGTTTTATCTTGCTTAAGGCCCAGTTTAGGGAGGACACCTAAGATGCAGCAGTATCATCCGAAGCGCTATGGCTGCTGACACAAAGGAGCATCTCATGGAGAGTGTCCGTACGGCACAGGAGAAGGAAGACCTGACGACAAACGACCTTCTGGCGCGCATCTGGATCGAGGTCTGCTGCCACCCTGAGGCGCCGGTGTTCCGCATGCTCGGCGAGGAGCGGCTCACCTATGCCGGACTCTGGAAGCGCTCAGGCGTCCTTGCAGACAGGCTCGCCAGCATCCGTCAGGACCGCATCCCGGTGATCGTCCTCGGCCGCAAGTGCCCCGACATGCTCTGCTCTCTTCTTGCCTGCCTGCGTGCTGGACACGCCTTCGTGCCCGTGCACACAAGCATGCCGCAGAGCCGCGTCGAGACGATGTGCGAAGAGATCGAGGAATCGCTCGGATGTGCCCCTTCGATCCTTGTTGCGACATCGAGGGACGAGGCAGCAGCTGCCGGACACCATGAGGAGGGCATGATCTGCGCACCTGAGGTGCTCGAGGCAGCCACGCTTCCCGAGACGGCCGAGCTCAGGCCGAACGAGAGCCAGGGCTGGGTCACAGGCGAGGAGACCCAATACATCATCTTCACGTCCGGCTCGACCGGAAAGCCCAAGGGCATCGAGGTCACCGAGAACGACGTCTCCCACTTCATGGAGTGGCTCGATACGTTCCCGGCCATCCGCGAGCGCGGCCAGGTCTTCATGGACCAGGCACCCTATTCCTTCGACCTCTCCGAGTTCGAGCTCGTGGGCGCGCTTTCTACCGGCGGCTCCCTCTATGCGCTTGCTCCCGAGTCGGCCGCGAACTTCAAGCGCCTCTTTGCCGAGCTCAAGGACTCCCATATGAACGTCTGGGTGTCGACCCCTCCCTTCGCGGACATGTGCCTCGCCGACCCGAGCTTCTCCGAGGAGCTCCTCCCCGACCTCAAGCTCTTCCTCTTCTGCGGCGATACGCTCTCGCACCGTACCGCTAGGGGCCTCAAGAAGCGCTTCCCGCATGCCGTGGTCGCAAACACCTACGGCCCGACCGAGTCGACGGTCGCCATCACCTACGCCGAGATGACCGACGAGATGATCGCAAGCGATGATGCGCTGCCTGTCGGATATCCCCGTCCTGGCACGGAGCTCCATGTCTATCACATCGACGAGCCTGATGGCCCACTCGGCGCCGAGTGCGCAGCCGGCGAGTCCGGCGAGGTCGTGATCGTGGGCGACACCGTGGCGAAGGGCTACCTCGGCGAGCCCGAGAAGACCGCGCATGCCTTCTCCGAAGCCACGCTTGAGGACGGCCGCAAGGTCCGCTCCTTCCGCACGGGCGATATCGGACACCTCGACGAGGATGGCATGCTCCACTACGAGGGGCGCATGGGGTCGCTCATCAAGCTCAACGGCTTCCGCATCGAGCTCGGCGATGTCGAGCACTCGCTCAGAGCCTTGAAGGGCGTGAAGATGGCAGCCGTCGTGCCCGTCAAGCGCCGCGACCGCATCTCTGCGCTCAAGGCTTTCGTCGTCCTCGACCACCCCGAGCCGACCGAAGACGAGACGCCCCGCGCGATCCGCATGCGCCTTGCTGAGAATCTCCCTTCCTACATGGTCCCCAAGACCGTGAAGGTGCTCGACGAGATGCCGCTCACGACGAATGCTAAGATAGACCGCAAGATGCTCGCACAAGCGTAGGAGTCCATCCCGCATGTCTTTCTTCAGCGATTTCAGCTTCTTCTTCATCCTTGCGCTCCTCATGATGGGAGCCGCCTATCTCGGCCTGCACGAGAGGAGCATGAGGAGATACGGGCTGTATGCCTCGATCTTCATGCTCTTCGCCCTCTTCGTGAAGACGCCTCTGGAGGGCCTTTTCTGCTGCATCTTCCTGGCAGATTCCCTTCTCTGTGCGCACTTCCTCTGGGGCGACCCCAAAAGCGCCCGGCGCTTCCATATAGCGCTTGCACTCACGCTCGTGCCGCTCGTCGCCTGCAAGGTGTCGGGTGCCTTCTCGGCAAACATCCTCGGCTTCACCGGCATCTCATATGTGACCTTCCGCTCGGTGCAGGTCCTCGTCGAGACGCATGATGGGCTCATCGAGCGCATGAAGATGAGCGACTATCTCTATTTCCTGATCTTCTTCCCGACCTTCACGTCAGGCCCGATCGACCGCTCGAGGCGCTTTGAGGAAGACCTCGACAACGTGCCCTCGAAGGACGAGTACTCCGGCATGCTTGCCAACGCGATCCTCCTCATCATGCTCGGCATGGTCTACAAGATCGTGCTGGCCACGATCTTCGAGAAGTATTGGGTGCCCGAGTACTTCAACCAGTACAACGAAGGCACTGCCGTCGCTATCTGGCGCCAGTTCAGGAACTGCATCGCCTATGGCCTCTACCTCTTCTTCGACTTTGCCGGCTATTCCTGGATGGCAGAAGGTGCCGGCCTTGCCTTCGGCATCCACGTGCCCAGGAACTTCCGAGCCCCCTTCCTCTCGACCTCAATCACGGACTTCTGGAACCGCTGGCACATCACGCTCTCGACGTGGCTGCGCGACTTCTGCTTCATGCGCATAGCCCGCTCCCTCATGCGCCGCAAGGCCTTCAAGGGAAAGAGCGCACGCCTGCGCACGGCCCAGACCGCCATGATCGCCAATATGCTTATCATGGGATTCTGGCATGGGCTCTCGATCGACTATATCCTCTACGGCCTCTACCACGGCGTGCTTCTTGCTCTGGAGCAGAGCTGGGAGCGCACCAAGTTCTACAAGACGCACCGCCACAAGACGTGGTACCGGATCTGCTCGTGGGCCGTCACGATGGCTCTCGTGTTCTTCGGCTTCGCCCTGTTCTGCGGCCAGATTACGCTGCTCGTGAAAGGAGCATGATATGGCAGAAAAGTATAGCCACGACGAGGTGAAGCAGAAGGTCATCGACCTTCTCTGCGATATCTCCGGCGAGGACGACGTCGCCGACAACATGGACACCGATCTCTTCGAGGAGGGCTACCTCGACTCCATGGGCGCCATCGAGCTGCTTGTCGCCCTCGAGGACGAGCTCGATGTGTCGATTGCGCCGACCGAGGTCGACCGCTCGGAGATGAACACGCCGAATCTCATCATCAAGCAGGTGGAGAAGCGGCTCGACTGAGGTACTCACGCATATGATCACCCGTAGGACCCTACTCAAGACAACTGCAGGAAGCCTCGCCGCCCTGGGCGCCGGGCTCGTCGGTGCAGACGAGTTCCTGTACCCGAAGCTCGAGAACAAGGCGGATGGCTCGCGCATCTATGACTATGTGTACGGCATGCCGAAATCGGAGGCCGTCGACTTCGTGCTCGCAAACATGAGCGACGATGGCCGCTTCTGCTTCGGCACGTCCGAGTTCTATTTCAATGCCGACCTCATCCCCGAGATTGCGCTCAAGGTCTTCGGAGACAATAACCCCGGCGTGGACATGACGCTCATCGGCGAGCCGTTCGACCAGAGCCTCTGGCAGGCCATCGCGGCAGGCGCCTATTGTGCCCATGCAAAGAACAAGGAGTGCGTGCTCTTCGTGAGCCCGCAGTGGTTCTTCAAGAGCGGCGGCGCCCAGAACAAGTTCTCCGGCAAGTTCAACTACGAGCTCTATCGGAACTTCTGCCAGAACACGATGCTCTCGCAGACGACGAAGGACAAAGTGCGCGAGCGTGCCCGCGAGCTCGGCATCTCCTCCGATACACTCGCCGCTGCCAACCAGGACACGCCGTTCGATACGCTGAACGACCTCCAGATCCACGAGGAGAAGACGCTCCGCATCAGAAGCGAGCTCGAGAAGATGATCCAGGGCTCGCCGAGCAAGAGCAAGACGAGGCTTCAGGGCATCCCGACAGGCGAGCCTGACTGGGAAGCCTGGCTCGAGCAGGCCACAGCCGATGGCCAGGCGCGCTGCACGAACAATGAGATCGGTGTCTACGACTCCTACTGGGAGAAGAACAAGAACTACCAGTCAGAGCGTGGCCAGAACTTCGACGAGGCCGAGAGCGAGTGGTCCGACCTCTCGCTCTTCCTCGATGTCACGCGCGAGTGCGGCATGAGCGTGCTCATGATCATGCTGCCGATGCACGGACCCTGGTATGACCATGTCGGCATCGACGAGAGCCAGCGTGCTGCCTGGTATGCCCGCGTCAGGGATGTAGCAGATTCTGCCGGTGCCACCTACGCCGACTTCTCCCCCTGCGAGTACGAGCGCTACTTCTTCTGCGATACCGTGCACCCGGGCTGGCGTGGCTGGGTCCATATCGAGCGCGCCGTCTACCACTTCGTGAACGGCCAGGACGACGAGTTCCTCGGCGGCTGGGGCTACGGCGACGCAGAGGGTGCCGGCACGGACGATATGAGGGGGATCCAGCTATGAGCAAGAAGGACGAGAAGGCGGAGTTCACACCGCTTGCCACCGCGAAGGAGCGCATACTCGACTTCGGGCAGACCCATGAGACGCTGACCTATATCGGGACTGCCGCTGCCATCATCGCAATGGGCCTCCTGCTCTACTGGTTCGTGAGCTTCTCGGGCTACACGGCACCTGCGACCTTCATCTATGCAGGGTTCTAGCGCAAGCTGCCACAAGACCCCGTGACATGGAAGAGGCCTGCCGGAGCGATCCGGCAGGCCTTTCTCGTCTCTCGAAGAAGCCACGCCTACGCAGCCAGCTCTCTTCCTCTCTCCTTCTTCCAGACATGGAGCATGAAGAGGAGCTTTGCGGCACCGGTCAGAAAGAGCACTGCTGCAGATCCGATATAGACGATGCTTACATCTGGCATGAACGTAAGGACATCCCGCCATTTGTAGCCCTGCAATACTGGCATGCAGAGTATGCCCAGAGGCGCCAGCACGTGGAGGCACACGAGGCGCCAGAGCGAGACATCGTGCGGAAGCCTGCCTATCCATTTCCGCCAGCGTCTGAGGCGCACGATGGGAGCTACGGCAAGCAGCACGAAGAGGGCAAGGAAGGCATCTTCCTGTGCGTGCGTCGCGATGCGCTCCGTGGCGCTCACAGGCTCTGCCTTGCCGCCGACGACATTTGCGACGACGCCGTCCGCAAGCTCGTAGAAGGCCGTATTGCCGCCGAAGGCATCCGCCGCGTCTCCGAGCACAGCAATCGCGATGCCGCGCTCAGGGAAGATCATCATGCGTGCTACGCCGTTCTCGACATCTCCGTCATGCGAGAGCACGAGCTCCCCATCGTCCCAGTAGAACGAGATCCAGCCCATACCATAGAAGGCATCGCTGTAGGGGTCGGCAGCACGTGACAGGAACATCTGGCGTATGCCTGCGGCAGAAAGCACCTGGGCGCCGCCTGTAGCGGTCTGGGTGCCCTGGTTCAGGTACATCATGAGGTACTTGCCCATATCGGCCGTGCTTGTGGCCATATAGCCCGAGCTCCAGCTGCCCCAGGAATTATCGCCGTCCTCGTGCACAAAGCCATCCTGGACATTCCAGCCGAAGTAGTTTCTCCAGGCATGGGCAGAGGCACGCGCCTCAAGGCTCGCCGAGGAGTCGTCCATCTCGAGCGGCTCCAGGATATGCTCTTCGACATACTCGTCGTACGCCTCGCCCGAGACGGCCTCGATGACCTTGCCGAGAAGGTCGTAGTTCGCATTCGAATAGGAGAACGTGCCCTGCGTGAGGCCCGGCGTCGCCTCGGCAAGCGAGTCGTAGTAGCCGAATCCGCTTGTCTGGTTGAGGAGCATCCTGATGGTCACATTGTCCGGCGTCCCATAGGCGTCGCAGTAGGTTGCCACCGGTTCATCGAGGTCGATCTTGCCATCCTCGACGAGCTGCATGATCGAGAGGGCCGTGAACGACTTCGTGAGCGAGCCTATGAGCATCGTGTCGTGGTCGCTCTCGATGTCGCCCATCGTTCTCTCGTACTCGGCTCCTGCTGCATCGACGACTACAACGCCTATGCCAGGCGTGCCAGCCGCATCGAAGTTCTCATCGAGATACTCGTCGAGCGCACGATACGTGGAGTAGCTCTTCTTTCCGGATGTCGGGGCAGTCGCCGTACCGTCTTCTGTTGCGTCCTGCGTCTCATCGGTCGTGGGGTTGTCCGAAAGGATGCCGAAGGTCGGCTCGTCGGGGAAATAGTCCTGCACGGCATTCGGCGCATCGGTGCCGACCGCAGGGCCTTCTATGCCCTCCTCGATGCACTGCGCATCCCACGCATCGTCTGGCTCGGGATAGACCGGTGCCTGCGGCTCCCAGCCGCCTCCGGCATAGGCTGCAGCAACGAGGAATGCCGCAGCAGCCACGCCCACAGCTGACTTGATCCAGATATCGCGCATCCTTGTCTGACCCAAGCTCCACATCCCCCTTCGACCTATCTACTCTAGGCGAGATGGGACGCATATTGGAGGGCAAGCGGCAAAGGAGCACAAATGGGCGCACAGCTGAGCGTGCGCTGAAGATATCCGCTAGCGGGAGGCGCGCTCCAGAGCCCACTTGAACCAGGCACGGAATGCATGCACATCGATAGCCGTAGCGACACGGCAGTTCGGATGTGCCGCTTCCTCCCCTATCTTCATGCCGCAGGAGCCGTCGTCTTCGACTTCAAGCTCGCCAGGCACGACCGTGAAGAACTCGGGATGGGTCGCAAGGCCGACCGCTATGGGGTCTGCAATCTCCTTGCCCTTGCCGTCGAGGCTCTGGGCACCGGAGAGCATCGTATAGACGGCATTGCCGACACGGCCCGAAAGGGCGATATCGGCCATATCGAGATCGGACATGCGAACCGCTGCCGCTACCTCGACCGGCACGAGGAAGACATCGAGACCGGAGGCAAGGACCGCCTTCGCGCTTGCAGGGTCTGCTGCGACATTCCTGCCGGCACGCTGCAGCGTATCTCCTGTTCCCATGGTCGAACCCATGCAGAAGACGGGCCCCAGGATATCGGGCAGATCGGGGTGCGCCTCGAGTGCATCGGCGAGGTTCGTGAGCGGTGCAAGGCAGATCATACAGGCACGCTGGCCTTTTGCTGCTGCGCTCTTCGCCGTCTGGCAGATGGCATCCTTCGCAGGCACGTTGTAGAAGAGGTCCCATGCTTCATCGGCAAAGACCCAGGAGCCCAGACCGGACGGTCCGAGCGTCGGCTGCATGTAGTGGCGCTTCTCGGAATTCGGAAGGTCGCGTCCCCTGGCAACAAGTGCACGGGTACCGAGGAAGGCCTCGAGCTTCAGCGCATTGGCTGTTGCCTGGTTGACGCCGATCGATCCCCCGACGGTCGTCACAAGCGACGTATCGAGACGTGAGCAGGTCAGCGCTATGAAGAGCGCAGCCGCATCATCGACACCTGGATCCACATCGATGATTGCAGGGGTGCCGCATGTGCTCATAGCTCCTCCTCAACGCTTCCAGATTTCTGACAAATATACCGCAGCGGGGACATTTGGCAACCGACTGGACCTGCCTGGTTACAAATCATATATAAAAAGCCTGCATGCAAGGCATGCAGGCTTATCTTTTCTTGCTCGGCTGTTCAGATGCTGACTTTTCAGCTTCCTAGGCCTTGGCAGGCTCCGTCGAAGCGACCGGTGCCACATCCTCCTCGGACTCCTGTGCCTCGGCCTCACTTTCGGCATCGGCATCTGCCTCTTCCTCGGCTGCGCGCTTCGCGTTGCGGGAGACCTCTTCAGGCGTGAGGACATCCTCGATGCGCAGGTTCACGCCTGCAACCTCGAGACCCGTCATCCCCATGACCTGCTTCACGACGGCCTTCTTCACGTCCTCGAAGATCTGCGGTGCATAGGCACCATACTCGATCAGGACGGAGATGTTCACGCGCACGGCAGCATCAGGCGTCACCTCGACCGTCACGCCCTTCCTGGGGTCGGTCGCACCAAGGGCATCCTGCACGCGGTTCACCCAGCCGCCCTTCATGCCGACAACGCCAGGAACGTCGCGTACGGCGAGGGCGACGATCTTCTCGATCACGCCGTTGCTGAACGTCAGCGAATCCTCGGAGTTGTCATCCTCCTCTGCTGCCACGATGTCTTCCGTATCGGTCATGCTCTCCTGTCCATCAGGAGCAGCATACGTGGCCTTTGCTGTGTCCTTCGTCTCTGTATCCATACATCCACTCCTTGCTCGTCTCGATTATCCAGCTATCTTCCGTCATCCTTCGGACCCATGAGGCCACGGAAGAATGAGATGATCTTCGGGTCGCCGTCAAGCATCTGGCCTATTGCGACGCCTATGGTCACGCAGAGCGCAACAAGAAGCGTTGCCCAGAAGCCGATTGCAAAGAGAAGGATTGCGACGATGAGGCCCAAAAAGCCGCAGAGCACCGCATTCTCGTGGCCCGGAAACGTCTTGTGGAGCCACGCCTCGGCTGCCTCGAGAGGACGGGCACCAGCCTTCTGCTTCGTGGAAGCCGTGTCTGCTACAGCGTCCCTGCTGGCTTCCGATGCTCCCTTCGCATCACGCTTGGGCTCGTCCTCGTCGACCGTCACTTTCGGCCTATTCATGCGCCTCCTCCTCCCTCGGGGTCCTGCCCTTCATGAAGATCGTCACGCCGTCGCCCGACGCTGCAGGATGAACCTCGGGCTCATCTGCTGCAGCAGGAGCATCCTCTTCGGCGACAGAGCCGCCCTCTGCGGAAGGCGTCTCGGCGGTGTCCTCTGAGGAATCATCCTCAGATGCAGACACGCTGTCAGATGCCTCCTCTGCCGGAGCATCGGCATCGCCCGCCGGCACATCGAAGAGGTGGTCATAGGACTCAGGCTCGGAAAGCGAGCTCGGCTCTTCAGGTGCCAGGAACTCGAGGCTGATCGAGGAGATCCTCTCGCCGCAGAGCTTTGTCAGGCCCTCTTCGAGCTCCTCCTTGAGCTCGCGCCCCTTCTCGACGGCAGAGACCGTCTCGTGCGGACGGATCGTCAAATGGACCGATATCATGCCATGCTTCTCCGCGAAGACCGCGACCTTCGTCGCTTCGCAGGAGCCATCCTCCTCGACGATGTAGGTAGCCTGGGAGGCAATCGCATCGCGGGTGATTGCAATCGTCGAGCCCTCTTCATCCTCGAGCTCGATCGTCTGTGCCTTCTTGCGGCGGGCAAGCACGCGGACCCACATCACGAAGCTGCCGATGAGGGAGAAGGCAACGCATCCCTGCACGGCATAGCTGTAGCTGTCGACGGCAAAGAGCGCGAGCGCCTCCTTCGTCCACGGTCCGAAGATCGTGAGCACAAGCGCGGCAAACGCGAAAATCGTCGCCAGGAACCACAGGGTCATCGCGAGCTTCTTCAGAAATCCCATGCTGCCACCTCCGCCAGCGTCAGATACATCCCAAGGATACCCCGTTTCGCCGACATGAGTCTGCGAGGCCGGCCCTCTTGTCCCTGCCATGAAATCTGCCACGATTCTGCAGCTGAGATGCAGATGAAACAGAGCTCCCATATGATGGAAAGACAGATACTCGAGAAAGGTGCACCGGATGAGAATCGACGAGCTGCTGAAGACAAAGCAGACCTATTCCTATGAGATCTTCCCGCCAAAGGGCACGATGCCGCTTTCCGATGCGCGCAAGGTGGCAGAAGCGCTCGCTCAGGACCATCCTGACTGGATATCGACGACATTCTCTGCTGGCGGCACCGGCTCCTCCTCGCATACGGCAGAGATCTGCAACACGGTCCAGAACGACCTCGGCATCACCTCCCTTGCGCACCTGACCTGCCTCGGCTCCTCGAAGGAGGATGTCGAGCGCTATGTGGGAAAGCTCGATCGGGCAGGCGTCTCCAATGTCCTGGCGCTCAGAGGCGACCGCGCCCCAGGACGCGATGCCATCGACTTCACGTATGCGTCAGACCTCATCTCCTACCTCAAGGCACAGCACCCCGAGCTCTGCCTCGGCGCTGCCTGCTATCCGGAGGGACACGTGGAGTCGCCGTCCATGAGGAGATCGCTCGAGAACCTGAAGCGCAAGCAGGATGCCGGCGCCGACTTCTTCGTGACGCAGCTCTTCTTCGACAACGAGACGTTCTACCGCTTCCGCGACCTCTGCGCCCGTGGCCGCATCAAGATCCCCATCGTTGTGGGCATCATGCCGTTCACGAGCCAGAAGCAGATCACGCGCATGGCATTCACGTGCGGGGCATCCATTCCCTCTGCCGTGATCAAGCGCATCATCGCCGCAGGAGACGACCCGGCCGAGCAGGCAAAGGCAGGCGTTGCCTACGCAATCGAGCAGCTCCAGGACCTCGCACAGAACGGCGTCGACGGCCTCCACATCTATACGATGAACAAGCCTGCCATGGCGCACGAGATCCACGAGGCGCTTGTGGGGTGCGGCTACCTTGCCAGCTAGCACATCCGTCTCCCGCTACGAGATATCCTCTGTCGACAAGGAGGAGGTGCTCCGCTACCTTGGCTATGCCGGGCAGGAGTATAGCCCATCCTTGGATGGCAGGATCGATGCGGCCATCGGGCATGCCCTCGCTATCTCCGAACCGAAGGGGGTCATGCGCCCCTTCGAGGTCGAGCGCATAGACGAAGGCGAGAATCCCTGCGTCCATCTCAAGGGTACGGCACTCAAGCTTCCCGGCCACGATATCGCAGAGCATCTTGCCGGGGCCCAGGCCGCAGCCGTCTTCGCGGTGACCTTGGGCATGTCGAATGAGCGGGAGCTCAGACGCCTCTCGCTTACCGACCATCTCGAGCAGATCCTCTTCGATGCTGCCTCAGTCGCACTCGTCGAGCGTGCCGCCGACGCTGCAGAGGCAGAAGCCGTGAAGTGGGCAGCAGGCCAGGGACTCTTCTGCACCTGGCGCTACTCTCCTGGCTACGGAGACCTGCCGCTTGCCGTGCAGCCGACGCTCCTTTCTGCCCTCAATGCCCAGAGGCTCTTGGGCATCACGCTCTCGCCGAGCCTCCTCATGACACCGACGAAGAGCGTCACGGCCATTGTCGGCTGTTTCACGGAACCGAAGAGAAGCACGCACATGAGCTGCGCCAAGTGCGTCTGCCACGATTTCTGCACATTCCGTGTCCAGGGAAGGACCTGCCATGACAGAAGGAAATAGGACCCTGTCCTCTGTTGCTATCCGCGACCCGAAGGTGCCGGCATCTGCCCCCTTCGGGCCTGGTACCAAGCGCACGCTCAGAATCAAGGACGAGCACCTCGCCCACGTGCTCGAAGGTCAGGAGTTCCTCCTCTTCGATGGCGCCATGGGAACGCAGCTCCAGGAACGTGGCATGAAGGCAGGAGAGCTGCCAGAGCTCCTCTGCCTTGAAGATCCGGACAATGTCACAGCCATCCATGCCGCTTACGTCGAGGCTGGTGCAGAGGCCGTGACGACGAACACGTTCGGCGCGAATGCCCTGAAGCTTGCCGGCAAGGCGACCGTGCGCCATATCTTCGAGGCAGCCGTCTCCTGCGTGCGTGCAGCAGGAGCGCGCTATGTTGCGGCGGATATCGGCCCCACAGGAGCCCTTCTCGAGCCCATGGGGACCATGAAGTTCGAAGAGGCCTATGGGCTCTTTGCCGAAGAGGCAATCGCGGCAGAAGGGGCAGGAGCCGACCTCTTCGTGATCGAGACGATGGCAGACCTCGCCGAGGCGAAGGCTGCCCTCCTTGCGGTCAAGGAACATACGCAGCTGCCGGCATTCGTGACAATGACATTCGGAGAGGACGGGCGTACCTTCCTCGGCACGACGCCTGAAGTCGCTGCCGTGACGCTCTCCTCGCTCGGTGCCGATGCTGTCGGCATCAACTGCTCGCTTGGCCCTGAAGACGTGGAGCCGCTTGTGCTCCGCATGCTCCCCTACCTTTCCTGCCCCTGCATGGTGCAGGCCAATGCGGGACTCCCTGAGGTGCATGACGGTGTGACGACCTATGGAATCGACGCCGAGGAATTCGTCTCAGCCATGAAGCCCATGGTCGAGGCAGGCGTCTCCATTGTCGGCGGCTGCTGCGGCACGGCACCCGACTATATCGCGCGCGAGCGTGCCCTCATCGATGGGATCGGCACGCCCCGTCCCCATGCGCTCTCCCCCGACTTCACGGTCGCAAGCTCCCAGGAGCTCCTCTCGCTTGCTCCGGGACATATTGCCGTCATCGGCGAGCGCATCAACCCGACGGGCAAGAAGCGCATGAAGGAGGCATTGCGCTCCGGGGACTTCGACTACATCCTGACGCTCGCTATCGAGCAGGAACGCGCCGGCGCCCAGGTGCTCGACGTGAATGTGGGTCTGCCTGAGATAGACGAGACGAAGCTCCTCAAGCGTGCCGTCACGGACATCTCAGGCGTCACATCGCTGCCGCTCCAGGTCGACTCGGCAACGGCTTCCGCGGTCGAGGCAGCTGTCAGGAGCTATCCGGGAAAGCCGCTCATCAACTCCACGAATGGCCGCAAAGACATGATGGAGGAGATGATTCCGCTTGCCCACCACTATGGGTGCGCGCTCGTCTGCCTGACGCTCGACGAGGCAGGCATCCCGGCCACGGCAGAAGGACGCCTCGCCGTCGCGCGCAAGATCTATGACCGTGCCCGCAAGGAAGGCATGCCGGCACAGGACCTTGTCTTCGACTGCCTTGCTATGGCAGCAAGCACGGATCAGAAGGCGCCTGGCGAGATCTTGAAGAGCATCCGCCTCGTGAAGGAGGCGATGCCGGGTGTCCGCACGGTCCTCGGCGTCTCGAACATCAGCTTCGGCCTTCCCTTCCGCCCCTTGATCAATGCGACCTTCCTCGCTGCTGCCTTTGCTGCCGGACTCGACCTCGCTATCATCAACCCGGGCCAGCAGCGCATGCACGATGTCGTGAGCGCCTGGCGCGTGCTTTCAGGCGAAGACGAGGCAGCCCGTGCCTATGTCGAGGAGAATGCCGGCCGTACCGAGGCAAAGGGCCCGGCCGCTGCTGCCGGCACCCCTGCCGCCCCGAGCACATCGTCTGCTGCCGCAACGCCTGAAGAGGCTGCCCTTCAGGGCGTGCTCGATGGCAGGAAGGCAGCCGTCAAGGCGGCGACAGAGAAGCTCCTCGAAGGCCACGATGCGATGTATGCGATCAACCAGGTGCTGATTCCTGCCCTTGACGAGGTTGGCGTGCGCTTCGAGAAGGGCACGTTCTTCCTGCCTCAGCTCATGGCATCAGCTGAGGCAGCAAAGGCAGGATTCGATGCAATCAAGGCATCGCAGCCGAAGGACGCCGTGCCGACGAAGGGCAAGATCGCGCTCTGCACCGTCAGGGGCGACATCCACGATATCGGGAAGAACATCGTGAAGATGCTCCTCGAGAACTATGGCTACGAGGTCTTGGACGTCGGCCGCGATGTGGATCCGCAGGCGTTCTGCGATGTCGTGGTCGAGCACCATGTGAAGCTCGCAGGGCTCAGCGCACTCATGACAACAACGGTACCGGCCATGGGAGAGACGATCGAGCTCCTGCGCAAGCAGGCACCCTGGTGCAAGGTCGTCGTCGGAGGCGCCGTCCTGAATCCCGAGTACGCGAAGATGGTCGGCGCCGACTACTACGCGAAGGACGCCGCCGAGACCGCAAAGATCGCAGCCGAGGTCCTGGGGCAATAGGCACCACCTAGAGACACAGCGAAGGGCGGCAGGGACGCTTCCCCTGCCGCCCTTCATGGCCTGCCTCCGTATAGCAGAAGGGTGCCCGGATGAACCGGACACCCTTCTGTGCGCTCTGGAATGGAGGCTACTCGTCCTCTTCGAGCTGCTCTGCGACCTCGTCGGAGACAGACATCGTCGAGTAGACGTTCTGGACGTCGTCGAGCTCCTCGAGGCGGTCGATCAGACGCTGGACCTTGCGAGCGTCAGCGAGACCAAGCTCGACCGGCGTGTTCGGGACCATCGTGAGCTCGGAACCCTTGACCTCGATGCCCTGATCCTCGAGACCCTTTTCGACGTCCTGCATCTTGTCATACGCGGTGTAGACGATCCACTCGTCGCCTGCGTCCTCGTAATCCTCGCCGCCAGCCTCGGCCACGGCCATCATGAACTCGTCCTCGTCGACAGCGTTCTCCTTGTCGGGAACCTTCTTCTCGTCGGAGACGATGACCTTCTCCACGGCGATGGAGCCCTTGCGGGTGAACTGGAAGGCGACAGAACCGGTCGTGCCGAGGTTGCCGCCTGCATGCGTGAAGACGGAGCGGACATCAGCAGCGGTGCGGTTCAGGTTGTCGGTCAGGCACTCGACGTAGACGGCAACGCCTGCAGGGCCATAGCCTTCGTACGTGACCTCCTTGTACACGACAGCCTCGGCGCCAGAGCCGAAGGCCTTGTCGATGGCAGCCTGAATCTTCGCGTTCGGCATGGAAACCATGCGGGCACGGGCGATTGCTGCAGCAAGGGAAGCGTTGTTTGCGGGGTTCGGGTCTCCGCCGGTACGGGCTGCGACGGTGATGTTGCGGGAATGCTTGGAGAAGAGCGCAGAACGCTTTGCGTCGATTGCGGCCTTCTTGTGCTTCGTGGTAGCCCACTTAGAGTGTCCGGACATGCACATCTCCTTCTAGATTGGCAAAACATACAGATAATACAAAAGCAGGGATGACTTTGCAAATAGAAGATGCCAAAGTGTGGCACCTCTGCGAAGGTCCCCGGAAGCCATGGTGGTACGTACAATCTGCGTTTGTGCGGCTATCAATCATAGCGCGCCAGAGCACGTCTGAGCGATCTGCCCCAAGGAATCCAGACAAGCAGCAGGAATCCAGCGGTAGAAAGCCCATGCACGAGGTCGAGCGGCAGTCCTGCGAGGAAGGCGGCAATGACAGTCTCGGGCACGAGCGGACGCACATAGCCCAGGACATACCAGCCATTGAGGATTGCCCCATAGAGAAGGCCTGAGAGCACGCCTGAGACGGCGAGCTGCCACTTGCTATGCAAGAGCCCATGACGTGCCAGAACGCCTCCGAGATAGCCTACAAGCCCCCAGGCATACATCTGGAGCGGTGTCCAGGCGCCCTGCCCGAAAAAGAAGTTCGAGAGGAGCGCTGCGAAGGCGCCGACGGCAAAGCCGCTCTCCGGCCCCAGAAGCGCCCCTGAAAGTATTGCGATGGCAGAGACCGGCTTCACATCGGGCACAGCCGCAAAGAGGATCCTGCCCGCTGCCGCCAGAGCAGAAAGGCAGGCTACAGGCATCATCTGCCGGAGCGCCGGCTTTCCCGCCTCGATGCGGGCGAACATGAAGAGGATGGCAACGGCTGCCGCAAGGAGCGCAAGCCCGCCCGATATGGCAGAGCCCGTCCAGGCAGACCAGAGCATGAGGAGAGGGACAAGGGCCAGGACCAGAGGCTCCGAGGCCTTGAGGATGCGCTGCCACATCATCTGCGCCCCCAGAGCCAGCTTCTGGAAAGGAAGCTCTCTGCATCTGTGCTCACTGCCGCTCCCCCATCGAAGATGAGCGTGACCGTATTGGCTAGCGCTCGCACAAGCTCGGTATCGTGCGTCGCGCAGACGATGGTCGTGCCTGCCTCCTGCACCTTCTGGAGCGCCGCAGCCAGCCTTCTCTTCGAACTCCGGTCAAGTCCCGTCGTCGGCTCATCCAGAAGCAGGATATCCGGCTTCGCAAGCAGCAGCTTCGCAATCGCCAGGAGCTCTTCCTGCCCGCCCGAGACGTCGTAGGGGTGCCGTGCGAGGAATGCCTCGTCCTGAGGAAGGCCCAGGGCCTCGAGCACCTCCAGAGCCTCTTTCCTGCCATAGCCAACAGAAGGTCCCCATTCCAGAAGCTCCTCTGAGATGGACGGCTTCTCGAAGAGCGCGCGCGGGTTCTGCGGCAGGAACGCCTGCATCTTCGCATGGGCGTTCCTCGCCTTTCCATGCTGCACCGAAGCGATGCCTGCAAGTACAGCAAGCGCCGTCGACTTGCCCGATCCATTGCCGCCCAGAAGCACGCTGAAGCTTCCCTCAGGCACCGCAAACGAGAGGTCGCGAAGCACCCAGGGGGCACGCGCGGCATAGCGCTGGTAGACGCGCTCAAGCTCTGCTGCCACACCAGCTGCAGCAGGATGCACGGCCGCCATGCCAGAAAGCGCTGAGGGTGCCTCTGCAAAGGCTCTGGCCTCTGCCTCTGCAAGCGTGCCTCCTGCGGAAAGCATGAAGGCCCTGTCTGCATAGGGGACAAGCGTGGCTGGGTCGTGCGTCGCGACGATGACAGTGATGCCGAGCTCCTGGTTCATGCGCCAGAGCAGCCCCAGGAAGGTCTTTGCGGCAAGCGGATCGAGCATGGAGGTCGGCTCGTCCAGGAGGAGAAGACGTGGCCTCATGACCATGAGCGATGCCAGGGCAAGAATCTGCTTCTGGCCGCCCGAAAGCTCGGAGGTGCGCTTCCGGAACCAGGAGGCGATACCGAAGAAATAGCAGGTCTCGGCTATGCGCTGGCGCATCTCTTCCTGCGTCGAGCCCAGATTCTCGAGGCCGAAGGCAAGCTCGTGCCAGACCGTATCGCAGACGATCTGGCTCTCGGGGTCCTGGAACACGTATCCGATGCCAGAGGCAGACTCGGCCGGAGAGAGTGCATCAATCGGACGTCCGAAGAAGGAGATAGTGCCAGAAAACCTGCCGTGAGGTGCCAGCTCTGGCTTCGCGAGACGCAGAAGCGTTGTCTTGCCCGAGCCATTCTGGCCGGAGAGGATCGTGAAGGAGCCTTCCGGCACGGAGAATGTGATGTCGGCAAGGACATCTGGCCCCTGCCGCTCCCCTTCCGGCACTGCATAGGCAAAGCTCACGTGGCTGAACTCCAGAGCGCTTTCTGTCATCTCTCCTCCTTCCGCCAGAGCATCCGCTCATGCACGAGAGATCCTATGGGCAGGGCTGCAAGCATCATATAGGGCACATAGCCCCACCAGAAGACAAGCGTAGGCATTGTGGGATAGAAGTGCCATTGTCCGACCGCCATGCCCGCAGGCACAGCCGAGGCAAGCCCGAGCGCGGCAAGGCCGATAAGCGCCACGGCATCCCGTGCATGGAATTCGTGCGTCTGGAAGGCTGACCGCTTCTGCCCCCGTGCCCACCCGCGGGCGCGCATCGCATCGGCACGTCCGATCGAGTCCTCGAGCATCCAGGAGAGCAGGATCCCTCCCGCCAGGATATCGGTCCGCTCCTTGGCAGACGAGGGCTGCCTTGCGGCAGTCGTCGCGAGATGGACGTCCTTCACGGCGTGATATCTCCTCATGCTCTGGGGCACGAGCTGGGCAGCGATAGCCAAAGTCGTCGCCGTAGCAGGCGCCTTCGTGCCCATCATCTGCATGATCTCGTCCTCGCTCACCATGGAGCTGAGGTTCTCGCACCAGAGCATGACAGAAAGAAGGACTGCGCCCATCATCGCCCCGTAGGCGAGGCTCTCGAGCTTAATCGTGAAGGGGCCGAGCACGCAAAGCGTCGTTGCCCCATACCCGGCAAAGAGAGCATTCACGCAGGCCATGAGAAGGACAAGGCCCAGCTGCCAGCGAAGCTTTGCAAGCGTACGCATCCAGCCACGGAGAATTCCTGAGAGCACGAATGCTGAGACGAGACTCAGGCACACATAGACCGGCTGCAGGGCAAACATGGCAAAGAGCAGAAGGGCGGTTCCTGCGGCAAGCGCAACGGCTGGATGGAAGGAGGCGAAGGGACGGAGTGTCTCCGAGACGTCCGCCCCTCTCTCCCCGAAATCATCAGTAGGAGACATAGGCCCACGCAATCGTGTCACCAGATGAGAGCACATAGTTCGCAGCGGAACAGGAAGGCTCGACGCCGTTCACGGCATAGACCCAGCCACGCCTGTCGCGCGAGCTCGCCTCGACGCCGCCAATCCCTGTGATATAGATTCCGTACTGCGTGTTCTGCGTGCTTACGCTATACCCTGCAGCCTCAAGCGCATCGAGGACCGATGAGCCTAAGGGCACGCTGGCCGAAGCAGACGTTGAGTTGCCGCCACCGAGCGTGGAATCGACAGAAACCGTGACCGCGATCCGGGACGGTGCAGAAGACGTGCCAGCAGGTGCTGCATCCCCCGATGGAGATGATGGGCTCGTCGGGCCTCCGCCCTGAACCCGATCGGGAGGGTCCGAAGAGCCTCCAGGCGCCCCGGCGCCAGGAGAAGCGCTGCTCTGAGGCGAGGCGGGGCCCGCTGTGCTGTCGGAGCCCTTCTTGGAGGACCCATCGTCTGCAGCTGCCGCATCACCCGCTGCATCCGCGCTGTCGCCGCCCCCGGATTCCGGCACATCGGCAAGGCCAAGGTCCTGCCAGGTTGCATCGGAGAGCTTGTAGGACGACAGCGCAGAGAGAAGCTCCTTCGTGCTTCGGGCCTCTGGCGAAGGAGACGCCCCTGCGTCGAGCGTGCCTTCGAAGACCTGGACGCCCGCTGTCGTGCTGACGCTCCAGGAGACGGCGGGTGCATCCGCACCTGTTTGGTCTTCTATCCACTGTGCAAGGGCGAGGAGGCGCTTTGCCGCAAGCGGCACAACGTCCTGGGCCGCCCCGTCATCCACCACAGATACGAGGATGCCTCCGTCGTCCTGGATCGTGACTGCAGTAGAAGAAGGGTCGAGGCCGACATCCTCTCCCTGCCACACAAGATCCCCGAGCGCCGCCTGGATGCGGGCTTCTGTAAGTGCTGGCTGCTCCTGGACCACGCTTGCGCTATCCGCGATGGACGAGGCCGAGACCAGATTCGGCCCCAGGAGCGCGACAAAGCCGGCAAGGGCTGCTGCCACAAGGACGAGTCCCGCGGCAAGCGGCAGCTTCCAGCCTAAGCGCCTCCTGTCCCCTGCTTTCTGCCCGCCCTCTTCGCCCTCAGGGTCATGGACGATGTATCCTGCCACGCTATCTCTCCTGCTTTCTGCGCCTGAGTGCGAGAAGGATCAGGAAGAGGCCAAGGGCGAGCAGCGCGATGGGCACCGCAATCTTCCATGTGTCCTGCGCAGCACCGGTCATGTCCGCGCTACCGGCTGCGGCCGCGCTGACATCCTCCGGGCTCCCGGAAGAAGAGTCCCTGCTGGCGGACTGCGCCAGGACAGGTGCCGCTTCATCTGTCATAGTGCTCTCGTCAGCTGTCTGGACTGCAGGCACAGAAGACGGAGCTGCCGGCGTGCGCGCAGGGCGCGTCTTAGGGGCAGCTCCGTCTGCATCCGTTCGCGGAGCGGGTGCCGCTGCATTCTTCGTCCATTTGGCATGAAGCGTCAGCGTCGTGCCGCCTTCGCCTATAAAGGAGGCATCGAAGGACTTCATGCATTCCTTGTCGAGATACCAGCCCGCAAATGTGTAGCCATCGCGTGTCGGTTCATCGAGCGAGCCTGCTGCCGTTCCGGCAGCCACCGTCTTGTGCGCCATGCTGCTTCCGCCCTCGGTATCGAAATAGATGGTCCAGATGGCCACATTCTTGAGCGCGAAGAGATAGCCGGAGTCGTTCGTGTAGAAGATGAGGCCCATCTTCGAGGCAATGGGCGATGCGGTGCAGTAGTTCTGGTACGAGCTTTCCGGCGTGAAGATGGTCTGGGCTTCCGACAGGTTGCCATTCCGGTAGCTCGCGAGGAAAAGGCCGCCCGGCGTGCTGTTCGCCGTCACATAGATGGAGAGGCCCGAGCTGCTCTGCGCCACGAGAGGCGTTGCCTGCACGGCACCTGCACCGATCTCGATGGTCTGGGGCACATAGCCCACCTCGCCTACGCGGGCAAGGTCGATGGCAGAAAGGGTGCCAGTATAGGGCCAGCCAGAACCGTTCAGAGAGCCGCCGACGAAGGCGACAGAGCCGGATACGACCGCCGTCGAGGTCGAGCGGTCGGCAAACTTGACGGATGCGGTCTCGGCAATGGTGCCGTTCTGGACGCTCAGAACATGGAGCACGCCATCTGTCGTCACGGCAAGATACTCCGTATCAGACACCTTCGTGATGCTCGCGTGGCTGGCGTTCCCGAGGTTCACAGACGCAATCTCGGATCCATCCGTGCCGCTCAGGAGGTAGGCGTAGCCCTTCTCGTCTGCAATGATGATGTCCTTGCCATGAGAAGCGGCACCTGCCCAGTAGTATTCGTCGTTCTCCGTCGTGACCTGCCAGCTCGAGCCGTCCGCGAGGGATGCCGAGACGATGTAGCCCGTGCCATCGAGCGGGTTCATCCAATCGACGACAGAGAACGCGGCAAAGACGCGGCCGTCTGCCACTGTGAGGGACGAGAGCGTCTGCGTCGCGCCGGAAGCCTCGATGCGCGGCGTCTCCCAGACAAGCTTCAAGGAATCGGTGCCTGAAGCATCGTAGAGCGTGTAAGCCATGAGGCGGCCATCATCGACAGGAACGATCAGAAGGCCTTCTGCATAGACCGGACGGCAGAAGAAGCCTGATTTCGTCGAGATCTTCTTCGTTGCCAGGACTTCGCCTGTCGAGGAATCGATGACCTGGAGCGTGCCGGCAGAGACCATATAGAGCTTTCCATCCACGAGCACCGGGTCGGAGGCACCCATGCCGATCTGTACAGGATTCCAGGCAAGGGCCGTGCCTGCAGCCGTGGTCGGCGTCTCAGCCGTGACGGCACCTCCCCGCATGCCCTGATTGAAGCCTGCCCACTCGGCCGTTCCCTCCGTGCGCGTGGCTGAAGCATCAGACACTTCGAGGCTCGGGTCGCTCACGACCTTTGCATCCGCAAGAGACGCACCATATGCAGAGTAGTACCAGACGATCTCGGAACCCTCTGCGAGCGTTACCTGGGACATGCCAAGAGCGGATGGCGTACCATCCACGAAGAGCTGCCAATACTTCTTTGTCGCCTTATCAGAGCCATAGGCTTTTCCATCGATAGGCGACGTGATCGTATCCAGGTAGGCACCCCAGGCAGAGGGCTCGATGTCTGCCGTGAGTGTGCCGGCAAATGCCTGCTGTGTGAGGTCCTGAGCAGTCTTTCCGGACGCTATCTTCACCGTCTTCTCGGCAAGCCAGTCGCTGACGTTGCCCGCTGCATCGGGACCGATCACGCGAATCCTGACGGAGATCTCGGCCACATCTGCCCCGGCATCTGCTGCAGGTTCCGTGGTCGTGCCAGAAGCTGCGGCTGAAGCCTGCGTCTTCTGTTCTGAGGAGGCATCGGCATTCTTTCCGGAAGCTGGGCTCTCGTCTGTCGTGACAGACACCTCTGTCGCAGAAGAGATTCCGTTCTCCTTGCTGTCCCCATCCTTTGCCGAAAGAGAGGAGGCCTGCGACGCCGCAGTGCCCGAGCCGGCCACATAAGCTTCCTGTGCGGGTGCAGCCTGGGCAGTCTCCTGCAGGTTTCCGCCCACCCCGTCCGCAGCGAACGCCGGCTTTGGCAGCTGGCACCAGGCAAGCGAGAGGCTGAGCACGAATGCCAGCACGCGCCGTGCATATCCTGGATTTTCTGGCCGATGCTTCATCAAGCCCCTTCCTTTCCTCCTGGAAGGAAAGAGCCAGATGCCATGATTGCGGCAGGGAGCACCTGCTGCCTTGGCTGTTCCGGCCGGCCTCCCCCTTGCCCAGGATGCTTCGGTCCTTTGGATGGGAGGCAGGTCTCCTGGCTTGGGGGCTGGCAATGCCTTCCTGGACCCCTTCTCAGGCCGAAGCCCAATGGGATATGCGTCCAGGCATTCCCCTATACAGTAGTGGCGGCTGTCCCGGATTCTGACCGGGTTCCCTTTTAATCGCAGCACGCAGGCGCTGCAAACCGCCCCATCCGACAGTGTCTGTATGTACGGCAGCTTCTGCTGCCTTTTCATCTCAGTCTAGCAAGCATCTGCCTGAAAGTGGGTGGAAAAGGCAACACTGCCCGGATGCAGGGCATCCTGCCGTTCCAGCCGTGCCGTCTGCACATAAGGCGGGGGCCATTCCGTCGCTGAGCTGCTAGGCTCAAAGCAAGGCAATGCCGTCTGAGGAGGCACCCCATGCTCTATGTCGGAAACTTCAGCTACAACGACGAGCTCGACGCTGCACACAACTACTGCCTCATGCCCTGCATCGTGAAGGCAGCCGACGCCGATGAAGCGCTCGAGAAGTTCGCGAACCATTTCGAGGACATCCGCCAGAATTCGGACCTGCTCGAAGGAGCGAAGGAGATCTATCTCGACTCCCTCATTGAGCTTGCAGAGGAGCCGGAAGAACCGCTCGTCACGCAGTGGCAGAAGATCGTGCCGACGCGCGAAGGGCTCTGCTCGCTCGTGAGCGCAACGCCGCTCGCAGAAGGCGACGAGGCCATCTCCTACGAGATGGAACGCGAGCCTGAGGATGAAGAAGCGCCCGACGATGCGGACGAGGAGGATACGGAGAACACGGCGCTCGAGGATGCACGCGAGATCTTCGGCTTCACGGGCGACGATATCGAGCTCGAAGGCTACGACGAGCAGCCGTTCATCATCTTCGAATAGAGCCGGATATCATCGATATGAAGAAGGGCCAGGCATCGTGCCTGGCCCTTTCTGCTCACAATCCTATTTCGTGTGCGCGGGAGTGTGCTTCTTGAGATATCCGACCTGCGGCAGCTGGTACTTGTGGGCAAAGGCAAGGATAACGAGGCCGATGATGAAGATCGGGATCGAGAGGCACTGCCCCATCGTGAGCCAGTTCGTGCCGAGGAGATAGCCGAGCTGTGCATCCGGAAGACGCACGAACTCAATCAGGAAGCGGAAGACGCCGTAAAGCGTGAGGAACGTGCCGATGAACGTGCCCTGGGGGCGGGGCGGCTTCTTCCTCGAGAGCGCAAAGAGGACGACGAAGATCACAAGTCCTTCGAGGATGGCTTCATAGAGCTGCGACGGGTGCCTGTAGACGTTGCCGCCCGTCTCGAACATGACGCCCCAGGGAAGATCGGTCGGCTTGCCCCAGAGCTCGCCGTTCACGAAGTTCGCGCAGCGGCCGAAGAAGAGGCCCAGAGGCGCGCCGCAGACAGCCATGTCTGCAACCGAGAGTGTCGAGATATGGAGATGGCGGCAGACGAGCCAGCCACCGACAATGGCGCCGCAGAGCCCGCCATGGAAGCTCATGCCGCCCTCATTGAAGGCCAGGATCGAGGCAGGATGCGCAAGATAGTAGCCAGCCCCATAGAACAGGATATAGAAGAGGCGGGCACCGATGATGACACCGAAGGCGACGCCGATCACGATCGAGAGCAGGTCGTCTTCCACGATATCGAGCTCCCAGCGCCTGTTCAGGCTCCTGATCACGAGATAGGCGCAGATGAACCCTGCGAGATACGCGATGCCATACCACCTGATGGCAATAGGGCCGATCTGGATGGCTATCGGATTCAGATGCTGATAGATCTCATTGAGCCACATGGGCGCTCCTCGGTGCTTTCTGCCTTACAAGAAGCAGCAGCCGAAGGGACGCTCCGGCTGCTGCTCTCACTTCTTCTATCGAAATCCTACATCATCGACTGCACGCGGGTCACGCCCGGGACGTGCTCCTTCAGGATGCGCTCGATGCCCATCGACATGTCGTAGCTCGAGAGCGGGCAGCCTGCGCATGCGCCCTGCATCTCGAGGGAGACAACGCCGTCGTCGTCCACATCGACAAGCTCCACGTCGCCGCCATCTGCCTGAAGGCTCTGACGGATCACGTCGATCGTCGCAGCCAGAAGTTCCTTGTCTACAGCCATAATCCTAAGCTTCCTTTCACCACGGCTCGTCGCCGCTGGGGACCCTCTCCCCTGTCGGTTTTTCGCTGGACTGATAATACCCCTATTGAACTAGCAATTGCACGTCTTCGGAAGAGTGTCACAAAATGCTACCCTTCCGAGGGTATATCAGCCGATTCCGACGAAGAGATGGCCAGACGTCGCACCCTGGATGCGCGGAGCTGCCTTCCTGCCCTCGCGTCCTGCCGCCACGGCACGCTTCACGCGCTCGACCGCAAACGACACTTCCTGCGGGGTCAGAAGCGTCCCATCTGCCATGAAGCGGGTGACGCCTGCTGCCATGAGATCGGGAATCTGCGGCGTTGCGTCGAGCGGATGCGACGCATAGAGATGGCTTCTGCCCTCGAGGTCCGTACGCACCGGCAGAAGCGCTCCGTCGATATCGCGCAGCGAGAAGCGGCGCTGGCGGAGCTGGCACTTCGCGCAGTTATGGATGCACTTCCCCGCTGCCTGGAGGATGCAGTGCTCGCTTGTCATCGCCCTCGTCCTGCCATAGACGGAAAGACCCAGAGGGACCGAGGCCGTCTCCGCAAGCGCCACAACCTCTTCGAGCGTGAGCTCGGGCGAGAGCCAGACGCCTTCTGCCCCTGCCTCTTCGAGCGCGACAAGCGCCGACTCGTTGTGGACCGGTATGAGCTGGCAGATCTCAGGAAGAGCCCCGCGCTCATGTGCCAGCACGAGCTCGCTCATGTTGCCGCAGGCGACACGCCTGCCCGGCACGACAAAGGGATCGAGCCTCTCATGGTCGATCTCGCGGCACACCTCATCGAGGAGCGGCACCGTGCTCTCAGGCCAGGTGCCCTGGGAGAGCGCATCAGGCGCTGCATAGACGATGTCGGCGCCAGCAGAAAGTGCAGCCTCCGCTGCCTCAGGCGTCGTCACAAGCGCCGATATTTCAGGCTCTGGCGCCTTCCAGGAAAGCGGGTCCTGGATTCCGGCGGACTTCCTGACCTCGCGGAGCGTGTCCTTGATCCTCCACGCAGGAGGAACAGGAGCTGTCTTCTCTTCACGCTCGATGTAGGGAGCAAGGATCTTCTCTTCAAGGAGATGGCAGGCGTCCTGCCGTACCGCATGCACGGCAGAGAAGCCCATGCCGCAGTCGTCATCGATCTCGCAGGTCCAGGAGGTGGGCTCGAAAGGCGTCTGCCCCATGCGCAGGACATGCGACTTCAGGTCCTCTTCCGTGACTGCCTTCGTGCGTGCCGGCTCGACCGTGAAGCCTTCAGCGGTGGCAGAGATGCCATCTTCGGTCTCGATCGTGACCGTGAAGGGCTCGCCGATCCTGGCCTTCGCAGAGACGCTCACCGGACGCTTGCGTGCGCATTCGAGGTGCGCTGCCCGCTGGGCCTCTTCCATGGCCTGCTTCGAGCGGATGACACGCACGGCAGAGCCCGTCTCCATGGGGCGGGTCGTCCTGACCGTGATGCGCTCCTGCGCTTCCGCGTCATGCTCGGCCGTCGCTGTCAGGAACTGCGAGGGATCCGTGAGCGGACGGATCTCGAGGAGGTCTCCCTCGAAGACCGGTTCGGCCAGGGCGATCTCGGTCTCCGCCTGGGTGACGTGGCGGTTGCGGCGCCTGCCGCCATTCCCGCCCCCACGGCGCACGAGCGTATCCTCAAGGCGCCTCGACGAGACAACCTCGCCGACAAGCTCGCCACGGTTGTTCGACCGCTCGTAGCTCATCATCTCGTTGCCGGACTCGCCCCGAAGATAGGCATCGGTAAAGCCCCTGTTGAAGGAGCGCAGGAGCCTCCGCATGCGGGCATGCTCGGTCTCGGCCGAAGGCTTCACGCCGGCATACACATCGTCGAGCTCGGCCCTATAGGAAGAGATGACGGAATAGACATAGTCGGGAGCCTTCATGCGGCCCTCGACCTTGAGCGATCCGACTCCTGCCTCCATGAGGGAGGACAGGTCGGAGATCGTGCAGTAGTCCTTCGGGCAGAGCGCGCGGTCGGCACCCTTCATCTGCGAGACCGTGCCATCCTCGTCGACGAGGTCATAGGGCAGGCGGCACGGCTGTGCGCACATGCCGCGGTTGGCAGACCTGCCGCCTGAGAGGCTCGAGAGCATGCAGACGCCCGAGTAGCAGAAGCAGAGCGCGCCATGGCCGAAGGCCTCGATCTCGACGCCTTCGTCTGCGATGCGGGAAAGCTCAGGCAAGGAGAGCTCGCGCGAGATCGTGACGCGGGCAATGCCCAGTTCGCGGATCCAGGCGACCGCACGCGCATCATGGATGTTTGCCTGCGTCGAGACATGGACCTCGATCTCAGGCCAGATGCGCCTGACCTCTGCCATGAGGCCCCAGTCCTGGATGATGAAGGCATCGGCGCCAAGGCACCAGGCACGCCTGATCACGGAGAGCACCTTCGGCATCTCAGCTGTGCGGATCACGATGTTCACGGTCACATAGACGCGGACGCCGGCAAGATGCGCTGCCTTGCAGGCAGCGGCAAAGCTCTCGTCGTCGAAGTTCGTCGCATTGCGGCGGGCATTGAAGTCATTTCCGAAGCCGCAGTAGATGGCATCGGCACCCGCAGCCAGGGCTGCCGCAAACGGCTCGGGGCCGCCTGCGGGAGCCAGAAGCTCGAGGGAGCGCTTGTTGTTCCTGTTCTGCATGTGCCTACGCAAGCCTCGCCCAGCGCTTCTTGCCAGACTGCAGGACGCAGGGCTGAGAGAAGAGTGCAGGATCGACGTTGTAGCTCTTGGGAGCGACGGGCTTGCCATCGATCTTGACGGAGCCGCCGTCGATGAGGCGACGTGCCTCGCCCGTGGACTTCGCGATGTTCACATCGACGAGGAGCTTTGCAAGATAGACCTTGCCCTCGTCGTTCACGGAAGCCAGGGAAAGCGGGAACTCCGGGATGTCTTCAGGCACCTCATTTCTCTTGAACTGGGCATCGAAGGCGGCCTCTGCCGCCTTGCCTGCGCCCTCGCCGTGATAGAGGTCGCAGATGTTTCTGGCGAGTGCACGCTTCATCTGGTACGGGTCTGCCGTGCCGTCCTTGAAGGCCTCGTCGATCTTGTCGACCTCGGAGACCGGCAGCGTGGAGCAGAGACGGAAGTACATCGGCACAAGCTCGTCCTTGATGGACATGAGCTTGCCGTACATATCGTCTGCCTCGTCCGTGAGGCCCACGTAGTTGCCATAGGACTTCGACATCTTCTTCGTGCCGTCAAGACCCACGAGAAGCGGCATCGTGAGGGCGACCTGCGGCTCCATGCCCATGTCGCGCATGAGGTCACGGCCGGCGAGCAGGTTGAAGATCTGGTCGTTTCCGCCCATCTCGAGGTCCGCCTTCACCATCACGGAATCGTAGGCCTGAAGGACCGGGTAGATGAACTCATGCAGGGCGATGGACTGGCCATTCGTGTAGCGGTTGTGGAAGTCCTCGCGCTCAAGGATGCGGGCGACATTGAACTTGCTCATGAGGCCAAGCATCGTGCCGAGGTTCATCGGCTTGATCCAGTCGCCGTTGTGCACGATCTCCGTCTTGTCGGGGTCCAGAATCTTCATGGCCTGCTCGACGTAGGTCTGGGCATTGGCCTCGACCTGCTCCTCCGTGAGAGGAGGACGGGTGGAGTCGCGGCCGGAGGGGTCGCCGATGAGGGCCGTGCCATTGCCGATGATGAGGGTCACGTGGTGTCCGAGGTCCTGGAACTGGCGCATCTTGCGCAGCGGCACCGCATGTCCGAGGTGCAGGTCCGGGCTCGTCGGGTCGACGCCGAGCTTGATGTTCAGGGGCACACCACGCTCGAGCTTCTTCTTGAGCTCGTCCATCGGCACGATCTGCATCGTGCCGGACGTGATGACCTTGAGCTGTTCGTCTACAGGCAGCATATGTTCTCCTTCTCGAGGCGCGAGCCGAAAGGCCGCATCGCCGCATTTCAGTCAAATAGCTAGTGTAACGCAGATAGATAGCGAGCGGCACCGCAACCCCCCGCTTCCACACGAGCGAACAGAACATCTTCGAGCAGCCTTTCAGCTGCTTGCGCTATAAATCCTCATCTTCCAGAAAAGCATTGATTGCATGGAGCGGCTTGCCAAGTCTTTTCATTCTGGCGGGAGTGGCTCCCCTGACTCTATAATGTCCGTATCTATGAAAGGGGAAATTCATGGGCATTCGCACCAGACGCGCTCACAAGCATGCCAAGACCCATGCCGTCGCGTTCACGATCGTCGGCATCTTCGGCTTCATAGCGATGCTTGCAATCGCGCTCACCATGTCGGTGAACTCTCTTGTGGACTCGTGGCTCCAGGACCTGCCGGACTATACGTCGGCAGACGCCTACCTGGCAGCAGAGCCGACGGAGGTCTATGACTCGGATGGCAACGTGATAGCAGAGTACTATGTGCAGAACCGCCGCTCCATCACGATCGACCAGGTGTCCCCGTATGTCCTCAAGGGCACGGTCGACACGGAGGACGTCCGCTTCTACCAGCATAACGGCGTCGACCCGCAGGGCATTGTCCGCGCCATCGTCGTGCAGCTCGGCGGCGGCTCCGAGGGCGCTTCCACGATCACGCAGCAGCTCGTGCGCAACACGGTGCTCTCCGACGAGCAGTTCGACTACACGATCAAGCGCAAGGTCCGCGAGGCCTATATCGCCATCCAGATGGAGAAGATGTACACGAAGGACCAGATCCTCATGATGTACCTCAACACCATCAACTACGGGCATGGCGCATACGGCATCCAGGCTGCCTCGATCACGTACTTCAACAAGAATGCTTCCGACCTGACGCTTGCCGAAGCAGCGACGCTCTCCGGCCTCCCGCAGTCGCCTTCCGCCTACGATCCGTTCACGAACCCCGAAGCAGCGACAGAGCGCAGGAACACCGTTCTCGACCGCATGCTCTCTGCAGGCGACATCACGCAGGAAGAGCATGACGAGGCGGTGGCAGAGCCGCTGACGCTCAACGAGGGCACAAGCGTGCTTGATGAGGGCGGCACCTATCCATACTGGACGGACTACATCAAGTCCATCCTGTCCGAGGACTTTGATACCGACACGATCTTCAAGGGCGGCCTCAAGGTCTATACGACGCTCGACTCCGCGATGCAGGAAGCGGCCCAGACGGCTGTCGCGAACCAGCTCAACTCCATCGGCGACTCCAGCCTCGATTCCGCCATGGTCGCAATCGATCCTTCGACCGGCTACATCAAGGCCATGGTCGGCGGCAGCGACTACGACGAGGACCAGTACAATGTCGCCGCCTACGGCCTCAGGCAGCCAGGCTCCTCGTTCAAGACGTTCACGCTCATCACAGCCCTCGAGCAGGGCATGAGCCCGACCGTCATCCTCAACTGCTCGAGCCCGCTTCAGGTCACGTCGACCTGGCGTGTCGAGAACTACTACAACAACAATTACGGCATCATCACGCTTGCCCGCGCTACGGAGCTTTCCTCCAACACCGGCTATGCGCAGGTCGCCCTCGTCGTCGGCGCTGACAACATCGTCTCGACGGCCAAGAAGATGGGCATCGATGCCGACCTGTCCGCTGTTCCTTCGATCACCCTCGGATCTTCGGGCGTGCCTCCTCTGCAGATGGCAGAGGCCTACGCCACGATCGCTTCCGGCGGCATCCACCGCGATCCTGTCGCAATCACGAAGATCGAGGACAGGAACGGCAATACCGTCTACGAGCATGAGGACTCTGGAGAGCAGGTCGTCGACACGAGCGTGACCTACGCCGCAACGCAGGTCCTCGAGGGCGTCGTGAAGAGCGGCACCGCTGCAAGCTCGCTCTCCAAGATCACGATCAACCAGCCGGTTGCTGGCAAGACCGGTACCTCCGAGAACAACCGCGACCTCTGGATGGTCGGCTTCACGCCGCAGCTCTCCGTCGCTGTCTGGACCGGCTACCGCAACGATAACGGCCAGGGCGTCACGGTCCACGGCTCTGCCGGTATCCCAGGCACGACCTCCTGCCCGATCTTCGTGAACTTCCTGAACACCGCGCTTGCAGGCGTGTCGCGCGAAGAATTCCCGGAGGCTGCAGCACCTACCTACAAGGCGAATTCGAGCTGGGCCTTCGTCGGCACCTCTTCGGGCTACAACAGCGGCTCGAGCTCCTCTGCTTCGAGCAGCTCCAGCACGTCCTCAAACAACTCTTCGAGCTCCACATCGACGAACACGACGGCTACGACGAAGACCGAGACTTCCTCGACGGAGACCTCGTCCACCGAGACGAACAGCTCCGCAAGCTCCGGTACCGGCGGCTCTGGCACGGGTGGCAATGGCGGCAATGGCGGAACGGGCACGGAGTCCGGCACGTCGAACACCGGCACCACAGGCGAGAGCACGAACGGATCCACATCAACGAATGGCTAGACCAGAAAGGCCCGCGCAAGCGGGCCTTTCTCCTATCTCTGCCTCTTTTGAGAAGAAGAGCGGGGTGGCAGAAGCCATCCCGCTCTTCCCATATATCTCTGCACTCTTCTCTATTTGTGGGGCGAGCGAAGCTTGTTCAGGATATCTACGAAGCTCTGTGCATCTTCATCTGTCGCAGATATCACGAGCACCGTATCGTTGCCGGCGACCGAGCCAATGGCCTCAGGCAGCTGCGCCGCGTCGATAGCGGCAGCCACACCTGGAGCCGTCCCCGGCTGCGACTTCACGACGACAAGGTTGTGGGCACGCTCGATCTCGGTCACGAACTCTGAGACCATGCGCTGCAGGTGCAGGTCCTCTGCGAGGACATAGATGCCTTCAGGAAGCTTCCTGAGCCCCATATCTGCGATATCTCTTGAAACGGTGGCCTGGGTGCAGGTGAAGCCGGCATTCTGGAGCTCCTGCACGAGAGCACGCTGCGTGCCGATGGACTTGCTGCGAACTATCTCGCGCACAGCATCCTGTCTGTTGCTGCGTCTTTTCACCATGATGCCTCCCACGCTGGCATGTATTCTGCATTTTGCTTACGAGTTATGCAGCGTCGATAACAACTTTCGTAATCATCATACTAGTCTAATGCGCCGCAAGTACCGCAATATCCTCAATGTTCTGAACGGTAGATACGGCTCTACGAATAGACGCTCACAAAAGCGCTGCTGCATATGCATGCAAGGTAGCCTATCATAAGAAATTGTACGAACAGGTACCGGCTCATGGAGACTCGGGCCGGATACGGATATTGGCATAAAGGATCGAAGCATGTCCTCTACACGAGACAGAGATCGTCGCACGCAGGGATCGAGACGCCAAGGCCGTCCCTCAGGCCGCAGCGGCTCACAGCGCGTACAGAGCAGAAGCCTCAACGGGGTCGGCAGCCATGATACCGGCTATACGCTGCATCACCCGAATTATAGCGGGCGGTCTGGCCAGCAGGTCAGGCGTCTGCGCATGCGGGGAAAGAGGAGCCCACGCTCGCTTGCGCTCCTGATTGTCGTTGCCTGCGTCGCGCTCCTTGCAATCTTCGGCATCAGCTCCTGCGTCTCGAGCTGCGTCGCGACACGCAATGCCCAGAAGGAGGAGCAGGAGACAGCCGAGACGAATCCCGTCGACTCCCGCGTCGCCTACGGGGCAGACGACAAGATTTCGCAGGAGCTTTCGAGCGCCCTCGACAATGCAGACAAGCTGAAGGATATCGCGGCAAACGCGACCGCCTACTCCGATGACCGCATCATCGAGCTTGCGCTGCGCGAACCCACGGCCATCGACTTCGTCCAGCAGCTGCCGACCGCCCCGAAGGAGACGAGCGCCTATACCGGCACGGTCGTGAAGGGCACCTATCCAGAGCTCTATGACTGGGATACGAACTGGGCCTTCATGGACTATGGTTCGCTTCCTCTTGGCCTTACCGGCTCTGGCCCTACGAGCCTGGCAATGGCATACATGGGACTCACGGGCAAGAACGACAAGTCCCCTGCCGATATGGCACAGCTTGCAATCAATGGCGGCTATGCGACAGGCGCTTCCGGCACCTCCGCAGACTTCTTCACGTCCGCTGCCTCCTCGCTTGGCCTCAAGGTCACGAAGATCGATGCGACCGAGAACGATATCGCCGAGAACCTTACGGCCAGCACGCCTATCCTCGTGGAGCTCCAGGCGGGTACCGTCGGCGACGAATCCCACTGGGCGCTCCTCGTCTCCTACAACCGCGATACCTCGGTCACGCTCTATGACCCGACCTCGACCTCTGCCTCCGCCCACAGCTGGGATGCCGGCACAATTGCGGACTCCTCGACGACACTCTATGTACTCGAAGCAGCTGACTCGACAGACAGCTCCACGTCTTCGACGACTGCGACGACCACGACTACGTCGAATCAGTAGCAGGCAACAGAGATACCCGCGTACATGGAGGGAGCCATCCGGCTCCCTCCTTTGTTATGTCACGAATTGCATCTGAGGCATAAGAAAGGAGCCGGCCCTGATGTACAGGACCGGCTCCAGCCATGAAGCTTGTCGTGCGAGACTTACTTCAGAATGCTCTCTGCAGCCTCCTGGAGCTTTGCACGAACGGCCTCTGCCTCTTCGCGCGTAGCGCCCTTTGCGAACAGGTAGGCCTTGACCTTCGGCTCTGTGCCGGACGGACGGAAGATGATCTTGTTGTCATCCTCGAGGCGGAACTCGATAACGTTGGCAGCAGGAAGCTTCTGCGCCGGCTCCTTCTGGAGACCGGAGACACGCGGCATCTCTGCGCACTTCTCGTAGTCCGTCATGCCGGTAACCTTGTAGCCAGCGACCTCGGTGAGCGGCTTCTCGCGCAGGCCGCTCATGATCTCTGCCATGCGTGCAGCGCCTGCCTCGCCCGGGAAGGAGGCATTGACAGTGCCGTTCAGGTAGTAGCCATACTTCTTGTAGAGCTCTTCCATTGCCTCATAGAGGTCCATGTTGCGCGCTGCATAGTAGGCTGCCATCTCGACGCACATCTCGACGGCGACGATAGCATCCTTGTCGCGGGCATGGGTGCCGACGAGGTAGCCATAGGACTCCTCGAAGCCCATGAGGAAGCGGTCCTCTTCGCCCTCGTCCTTGAGCTGGTCAATCTGGTCGCCGATGTACTTGAAGCCAGTGAGGACACGGCGCATCTCGAAGCCGTGATCGCGGGCAAGGGCATCAGGCATGACAGAGGAGACGATCGTGGAAACAGCGACCTTGCGCTTCGGATCCTCGCCACGCTCCTCGGCCATCTTGATGAGCCAGTCCATCAGAAGGACGCCCATCTCATTGCCGGTCAGGAGCTTGTACTCGCCGTTGTGCGGAATGGCAGTGCCCATGCGGTCTGCATCCGGATCGGTTGCGACAACAAGGTTCGGCTTGACCTTCTCCGCGAGGTCGAGAGCCAGCTGCAGTGCCTCGCGGAACTCCGGGTTCGGATACTTGCAGGTCGGGAAGTTGCCATCAGGCTGTGCCTGCTCAGGCACGACCGTCACGTTCTCGACGCCGATCTCCTTGAGGATGCGGGTCACGCACTCCATGCCGGTGCCATTGAGCGGCGTGTAGACGACAGAATAGGAAGGATCTGCCTTGAAGCCCGGAATGGAGACCTTCTTGACAGCTGCGATGTAGTTGTCGAGGACCTCCTCAGGCGTCCACTCGATGAGGCCCTGCTTGAGGCCCTCCTCGAAGTCCATCATCTTGACAGCACCAAACATCGGGGTCTTCGCAATGGAAGCAGAAATCTCGTCTGCTGCCTCGTTTGCAATCTGGCCGCCATTGTCGTTGTAGACCTTGTAGCCATTGTACTGGGCAGGGTTGTGCGAAGCGGTCAGGACGATGCCGGCAGAGGTGTGGAGATAGCGGACAGCGAACGACAGCGTCGGCACCGGCTCGATGCGCGGATACACATAGACATGGATGCCGTTGGCAGCAAGGACACCAGCAGCGACCTTCTGGAAATCCTCGCCCTTGAGACGGGAGTCACGGGCGAGCGCGAGCGTCGGGTGATCGTAGTGAGCGTTGAGGTAGTCCGCGACACCCTGCGTTGCCTGTGCGACGACGTAGACGTTCATGCGGTTCGTGCCGACACCGAGCGTGCCACGAAGGCCTGCAGTGCCGAACTCGAGATTGCGGTAGAAGGCATCGTTCAGCTGGTCTTCGTTGCCAGAAGCGATGAGGGACTCAAGCTCCTCCTTGAGATCCGGCTCGGTCACATTCTTGCGCCACAGATCGACTTTAGCCTGTACTTCAGCTTCCATGTACATCCTCCTCGATACCAAAAAGAGCAGAGACGGTCGGAACTTACTGCATTCTGAACCACGCTACTTTTATACCGCTAGTTGCCGTAAAGTTGATAATCAATTCCCCATCTGAGCAGATATGCCATCCAGATGGAGTCAGCAGCCCGCCTCGTGGGAAAGACATGCAGAAGCAGGGAATCTGCGTCCTGCCAGCTACAATGGCAGAAGGCGCATAAGCGCCCCTTACTTTACGGGCGAAAGGTGACCCGATGGAATTCTATGCAACCTGTCCTGCCGGCTTCGAGAAGCTTCTGGCTCATGAGCTCTCCTCTCTCGGCATCTCATCCGTACGCCCCCTGAAGGGCCAGACCGCATTCGAGGGGACCTTGGAGGATGGCTATAGGGCCTGCCTCTGGTCCTCGCTTGCCTCCCGCATCGTCCTTGTGCTTGGCCGCTTCGATGCCAAGACCTCCGACGAGCTCTATGAAGGGGCAGCGGCACTTCCCTGGGAAGACCATATCGCTGCCACCTCGACGATTGAGATCGAGGCACACGGCACGAACGATGCCCTCAGGAACACCCAGTTCGTGGCTCTGCGCACGAAGGATGCAATCTCCGACCGCCTGCTCCAGAAGCGCGGCATCCGTCCTGCCACCGATACCACGAATCCCGATATCCGCATTGCCACCCGCCTCGGCAAGTCCCGCGCCTCGATCGGCATCGATCTTTCAGGAGAGCCGCTCTTCCGCCGCGGCTATGCCGCAAGGAAATCATCCCGCTCTCCCCTGCCGCCGCTCAGGCCCGACTATGCAGCAGCACTCCTCGAGCAGGCCCGCTGGTATGCAGATGTCCGCCACGGCGAGCCGGAAGCGCTCGTGGTCTATAGCGGAGCAGGAACCATAGCCACAGAGTCAGCGTCCCAGGCGCTTGACCGGGCTCCTGGCCTTCTGCGTCCCTCCTGGGGCTTCACCGGCTGGCTTGGGCACGCTGAAGGCACATGGACAAAGCTCTCGGATGAGGCACAGGAGCGTGCTGCAGCAGGCGCCGATAGCAGGCTCTCCCTCATCTGCGCCGATACGAGGACAGGTGCCGAATCGTCGCTTCGCCAGATGCTTCGCCAGGCTGGCATGGGCGAGGTGGAACCCCGCTTCTTCGATATGCGCCGCTCGGCAGAAGACCTCTCCGCAGCCGTGGGGACGCTTTCCCATCCCACAGCCCTCGTCGACCTTTCATGGCTCCGCGAAGGGGCGCTTCCTGAAGAGGCAGAGGCGCTCTCGCTCATTGCAGAGACGGCAGCGGCACTCCCCTCTGGCACGAAGGCAGCATCCTTGGCACCCGGCCCCTCGCTTGCAAGCGTGCTCGGCACAGCCCCTGAGGAGAGCGCCACAGTCCTTCAGGGCAGCCAGACAGAGCAGCTCTCGAGCTGGAACATCGAAGAAGCGCCAGAGCGCCCTCTGGCAGAGGCAGCCGGCCAGAAGATCTCTGTGCTCCTTTCTGCCTCCGACCAGTTCGCAAAGAGGCTCCAGAAGGTCGCAAAGCTCCGTGCCAAGTGGGCCAAGCGCGAGGGCATCTCGAGCTACAGGGTCTATGACCAGGACCTGCCGGACTACGCTGTCGCAATCGAGCTCTTCGAGGGTGCAGGCACGCCTGAGCGCTGGCTCCAGATCGCCGAATATTCGGCACCCAAGGATATCGATCCCGAGCTTGCCCATGAGCGGCTGCTCGATGTGCTCACGATTGCACCCCGGGTCATGAAGGTCGCACCCGACCATGTCTATCTCAAGGTCCGCACCCGTGCGAAGGGCGGATCTCAGTACGCAGACGAAGGCACAGCCCCCGAGCCGAAAGCAGGAAGGCGCAAGGACGGACGTCCTCTCCTGCCTCAGGGTGCCCACCTTATCGAAGAGGGCGGCCTTGTCTTCGAGGTCAGCTTCGAGGGACGCCTCGACTGCGGCATCTTCCTCGACCACCGCGACACCCGTGCCCTCATCCGCGAGCTTGCAAAGAAGACGAAGGGCTCGAAGCGCTTCCTCAATCTCTTTGCCTATACGGGAACGGCGACCTGCTATGCCGCAGATGGCGGCATGTACCATACGACGACCGTGGACATGTCGAAGCCATCGCTCGAATGGGCCAGGCGCAACATGGAGCGCAATGGCTTCTCCGGCCCCGACCATGAGTATGTCCAGACAGATGTCCTCTCCTGGGTGCAGCAGGAGCGCCACACAAGGGACCGCTGGGACCTCATCTTCTGCGATGTGCCGACCTTCTCGAACTCGTCGCGCATGCATGCCTCCTGGGACGTACAGAGGGACCATGCAGAGCTCCTGATCGGTGTCTCGAGGCTCCTCACCCATGACGGCGTCTGCGTCTTCTCCTGCAACCTCAGGAGCTTCAAGCCCGATACGGAAAAGCTCAGCAAAGCAGGCGTCGAGATCGAGGACATCACGGCCCAGACCATCCCCGAGGACTTTGCACGGAATCCGAAGATCCACCACTGCTACCTCGTGAAGAGGACGCCGCGTCCTGAAGGCGAAGCCAGCGCGCCCGAGCACAGAAGTGCTCCTCGTCCCCGTGGCGTCTCCTCGGCACATGCCCCCGCCCGCAAGGGCCCGCGTCCTTCTGGCACCCGCTCCACGGGCAGCCGCCCAGGAAACGCCCGCACCGGCGGGCATGGACCGAGGAAGCCCGGTTCCGGACAGGGACGCCCCGGCAATGGACGTCCGAACAGGGGACATGGTCCTGCAGGGACCGGTCCTGCCCACAGGAGCCCCTACTCTGCCCGCTATTAGCAAGACGGCATAGACAGCAAAGAGGCAGTGCCGGCTGCGACTGCAGCGGCACTGCCTCTCTCTTGCTGCTCTGGTCCAGAGCCTACTTCTTTGCGTAGAAGGCACGCATGTCCTCGAAGAGCGCCTCGAGCGTCGGCACATCGACATAGGCCATGTGTCCGCAGCCATAGCGGTGGAACTCGACACGCTCCTTCAGGTCTTCCGGCAGATAGAGGCAGGAGACGTCGTGGACCGTGTTCCAGTACGTCGTTGCCGCATCGTAGCGGCCACCGAGGAAGGCGACCTTCATGTGCGGGTTGCGCTTCAGGGCAACGGCAATGTCGTAGGAGACATTCGGTGCATGGACGGTCTCCATCGTGCCCGGCTCGGCGTGGTCCCAGTTCCAGCTCGTGCCGACGCCCTCATAGTTGCTGTTGAGATAGACGGCAGGATTGCGGTAGCCAAGCGTCTGGGAGAGGAAGCGCCTGAATGCCGTGACCCAACTCGACTCCACCGCATCATCTGCTGCATCCTCGCCGGCAAACCACTCGGCGCTGTCCTGCGAGGCAAGAGGGGCAGGCGAGCTGAAGCGCATATCGAGCCTGCCGCAGACCTTGCCCTCGTCGGCGATGATGGAGCGCCTGAACTCGTCGAGGCCGATCCTCAGGTGCGCACGCTGGATCTGCTCGGCCGGAAGGCCGATGAAGCCGCTCATCTGGGAAGCGACCTCTGCCTCCTTCTCAGATCCGAGCCTGTCGCCCTTGAGGAGTGCCGGTGCGAGCACATCCTCGTTCCATGCCATGGCCTGATCGAACCAGGTGTCGACATCCGTATCCTGTCCGGCCTTGCCGAAGTACTGGGCCGTCGCCGCATAGGTCGGCATCATGCCAAGATAGTAGAGATCCTCGCCCGGCTGCGTCTGCACCCAGTCGAAGATCGAGGAGAGCATCGTGACGCCGGCGACCTTCACATCGTGCTCGCCGAGCACGCGCATGAGGACCGAGTTGCGCACAGTGCCATAGGACTCGCCGAAGAGATAGACCGGGCTTCCCCAGCGGGCATGGGAGTCGAGCCACTCCATGATGGCACGGCAGAACGCATCGGCATCGCCGTCGATACCGAAGAGCTTCTTCGGGTCGGCATCCTCGGCGACCGCAGAGAAGCCGGTGCCCGGTGCGTCAAGGAAGACGAGGTCGGAAAGCCTGAGCAGGCTCCACGGGTTCTGCTCTGCCTCAATCGGATAGGACAGGTGCTCGACGCCGTCTGTCGCGACACGGAAGGGTCCCATGCCGCCGAAGTCGACCGGCACGGAAGCACATCCTGGGCCGCCGTTGTAGCAGAACGTGACCGGGCGCTTCTCATCCTGCTTGCCATCCTCGAGCTTCACGAACGTGAGCGAGAACATCTTTGCAAGCACGCGGCCGTCATTGGTATAGACCGGAAGGTGCGCTGCCGCGGCTTCGTAGTCAAAGGACTCCCCTCCTGCCTCATAATGCAGAACCTTCGATGCAGGCTCGGGCACGCCGAGCCTCTCAGGTGCGGCAAAGCCGATATACAGATTCGAGCCCTTGCGCGCCGTCTCCGGCGCCTTTTCCTCTTCTGCCATAGCGTTCCTTTCTTTGGATAGAGCAGTCCAATCTATACCGTAAATGCAAGTATTTATACGCTTTTGCCGCTAGCAGACTGTTATCAGCCGCATCTAGGCATGTCAGGGCCGCTATCGTATATCACGTGTACAATATCACATTTGTAGGATTCGTCATTTCTGTCTGAGTCTCAAGCATCCGACAGTTTGGAGTATCTGCATGAGTACGAAATCTGGTGCAGCCGCGCGCACGCCGCAGAAGAGATCGTCGAGCACGATTCCTCTGTCCATGGGCATGATCCTGGTCACGCTCGGCGTCGTCTACGGCGACATCGGCACATCGCCGATGTACACGATCAAGGCCATCATCTCCGGCAACGGCGGTCTGGCTACGATCGACGACGATGTGATCATCGGCGCTCTGTCCCTCATCATCTGGACGATCACCCTGATCACGACTGTCAAGTATGTCCTCATCGCAATGAAGGCGGACAACAAGGGCGAGGGCGGCATCTTCGCGCTCTACAGCCTCGTGCGCCGCTGCGCGAAGTGGCTCATCATCCCCGCCATGATCGGCGGCGCTGCCCTTCTGGCAGATGGCATCCTGACACCTGCCGTCACGGTCACGACCGCTATCGAGGGACTCAGGACCATCGAGCTTGGACGCCAGCTCATAGGCGACAACCAGCATATCGTGGTCGGCATCACGATCATCATCCTCTGCATCCTGTTCGTGATCCAGCGTGCCGGCACCTCGAGCATCGGCAAGCTGTTCGGCCCGGTCATGACGATATGGTTCCTGTTCCTCGGCTTCACGGGCCTTCTCAACATGGGTGCAGACCTGAACGTCCTGCGCGCCCTGAACCCGCTCCGCGCGGTCACATTCCTGTTCTCGAACAAGAACGCTGCAGGCATGATGGTCCTGGGCAACGTCTTCCTCTGCACGACCGGCGCCGAGGCCCTCTACTCCGATATGGGACACGTCGGCAAGGCGAACATCTATGCTTCCTGGCCATTCGTGAAGTGCTGCCTGATCTTGAACTACCTTGGCCAGGGTGCCTGGGTCCTTGCAAACAGGACCGACCCGACGCTTCTTGCGATGACGGACATGAACCCGTTCTTCGAGATGCTTCCTGAGGTCTGGCGTCCCTTCGCCGTCATCCTTTCGACCTTTGCCGCCATCATCGCCTCCCAAGCGCTCATCACGGGCTCCTACTCCATCGTCTCCGAGGCAATCAGGCTGAACCTCCTGCCGCACATGAAGATCACCTATCCTTCCGAGACGAAGGGCCAGCTCTACATTCCCCTGGTCAACAACATCATGTGGATCGCCTGCATCTTCGTCGTGCTGCTCTTCCAGACCTCTTCGCACATGGAAGCAGCCTACGGCCTGGCAATTACCTTGACGATGCTCATGACAACGATCCTGCTGTACACGTACCTGTCGCAGATGTGCCACAAACGTGTCGGCGCGGTCGTCTTCCTCGCGTTCTTCGGTGTCCTCGAGTCCACATTCTTCTTCTCGAGCCTGACGAAGTTCATGCATGGCGGCTACTTCACCGTGCTCATGGCAACGCTCATCTTCCTTGTCATGTTCATCTGGCGCCGTGGCACCGCCATCGAGCGCACGCAGTCCGTCTACCTTCCCGTCAAGGACTACATCGGCCAGCTTGCAGAGCTCAGGGACGACCCCGCCTACAACTACACGGCAGACAACCTCGTATTCCTGACGAACGACTCCTCGCCTGACAAGCTCGACCGCGACATCCTCTACTCGATCCTCGACAAGCGCCCGAAGCGTGCCCGTGCCTACTGGTTCCTGAACGTCACGGTCACAGACGAGCCGAACACGCTCGAGTACTCTGTCAACAGCTTCGGCACCGACTTCATCTTCAAGGTCCAGCTGCGCCTCGGCTTCCGCGTGAACCAGCGTGTCAATGCGTTCCTGCGCCAGATCGTCGGCGACCTTGTCCAGAACCATGAGCTCGCAAAGCAGGACCACCACTACTCGATCTACAAGAACCCGGGTGCTGTGGGCGACTTCCGCTTCTGCATCCTGCACAAGGCGCTTGCCCCTGAGACCGCCCTCTCTGGCAGCGACTATCACGTCATGATGATGAAGTACGCAATCAGGCACGTCTGCGGCTCGCCTGCCCGCTGGTATGGCCTCGAGACCTCGTCCATCATCTACGAGTACGTGCCGCTGTTCACGCGTGCGAAGGCTGCTCCGACCCTGAAGCGCATCGCACCTCCTGATACGACGGGCACTGCCCCGAAGATGGCAAAGATCGACGAGGACGACGAGGACATCTTCTCCGACTCCGTCGCAGACGAGACGTCGAACATGGCAGCAATCACCGAAGAGGCTGTCATCGGCGGCGACACGGCCGTCTTCCGTCCGCTCTCCGACGAGGATATCGAAGAGGAAGAAGAGACCGAGAACGCAGAGAGCGCAGACAAGAAATAGCTGCTCTCAGAGAACGACGAAGCAGGGGCTGGCACATGCCAGCCCCTGTTTTTTCCTGGCTCCGCTATAGGATGCCTGCCTGTTGCCGCTGCTCTATCCGAGAAGCTTCTCCATCGCACGTGCAACGCCGTCCTCGTCGTTCGAGGGCGCCACGACGTCCGCTGATGCCTTCGTCTCCGGCACGGCATTTGCCATAGCCACACCCACTCCTGCAGCGGCCAGAAGCGGTGCATCGTTGAGTCCGTCTCCGAAGGCGACGGAGGACGAGACAGGGATGCCGAGATGGCTGCAGAGCCATATGAGGGCAGCTCCCTTGTTCACCGAAGCATCCATGACCTCTATGTCATGAGGTACGGAGTTCGTCCAAGCAAGCGTCGGGTCTGCTGCGACAGCGGCAATGACCGCATCTCTTCCCCCTTCCGTCTTCCAGAAGAGGGTCACACGCTCCACGTCCTCGCCTCGCCCAGAAAGCCAGGCGAGCGTCTCTCCAGGGGTCCTCTCCGTCGGCGTACGGCAGCCTTTCACAGACTTCAAGGTCTGTTCATCGATGCCGTAGCTGTCGAGCCTCTCGTACGCTCTGCGCTCGGACCATATCTTGCCGCCCGCAAAGATATCGAAAGAGACATCGAGCCCCTTGACACGCTTCCAGAGCGCCAGTGCACGGTCTCGTCCCATATAGCTCTGAAAGAGCTTGCGATCTGTCTTGGACTCGGAGATGGCAGCACCATTCGAGCACACCGCATAGTGGCAGCACGGGAGCTCCAAGAGCTCTTTGGGAAGACCTGAAAGTGCCCTGCCGGAGCAGGGCACGAATTCTATTCCTCGCGAGGTCAAATTCTCGAGCATCTGTCTTGTAGCACAGGAGAGCTTCTTGTCGTAGGTCAGAAGCGTTCCGTCGAGGTCCGAGAAGACAATCCTTATGCCCAAATGCGTGACACCTTCGCACGCTCGTCGATCGGCACATACTCGTTTTCCGGCATGTAGGAGTTGTAGGCAGGACGGATGATCCTGCTCGAGCCATAGAGCTCCTCCATGCGATGCGAGGCCCAGCCTGCCATGCGGGCAATAGCGAAGATCGGCGTATACATCTCCTGGGGGATGCCAAGCATCGAGTAGACGAAGCCCGTATAGAGGTCGATGTTTGCGCAGATCGGCTTCTTCGTGCCTTTCACGTCGCGCATGACCTGAGGTCCGAGCTTCTCGATACGCTCGATCAGGTCGAGCCGCTCTTCCTGGCCCTTGTTCTTCGCAAGCTTCCTTGCGTAGCGCTTCACGAGCTGTGCACGCGGGTCGGAAAGCGTATAGACGGCATGTCCCAGGCCGTAGATAAGACCGGACTTGTCGAAGGCCTGGCCCTCGACGATGCGGGCAAGGTAGGCCGCAAGCTCATCATCGTCGTCCCACTTCTCCACGTGGGCGGCGATATCGTCGATCATCTGGCCGACCTTGAAGTTCGCGCCGCCGTGCTTCGGCCCCTTGAGCGAGCCCATGGCTGCCGCATAGGCAGAGTAGGCATCGGTGCCGGAACTGGAGAGGACACGGCAAGAGAACGTCGAGTTATTGCCGCCGCCGTGCTCAGCATGGAGCATGAGCATGACATCGAGCATCATGGCTTCCTCGTGCGTGAAGCCCTCATCGCCGCGCAGGATATCGAGGACCGTCTCTGCCATCGAGAATCCAGGCTCAGCTGCTGGCACGACGAGACACTCGTTGTTCTTGGCGGCACGGTCTGCTGCCTGGGCGATGGCTGCGATGCGCGGAAGACGGCCGAGCATCGAGAGTGCCACATCCACCTCATGCGTCGGCGACGTATCGTCCGGCGTCGGGTCGAAGGCATAGAGCAGAAGGATCGAGCGGGCCATCACATTCATGATGGAATGGGAGCTCGTACGGCGCGGGAAGACGCCGAGGAAGTCTGTCGGGAACTCGCGCCTCGAATCGATGCGGGCCTTGAAGTCGGCCAGCTGGTCGCGGGTCGGAAGAGCGCCGGAAATCAGGAGATAGGCAATCTCCTCGTAGCCGAAGCGGTCCTCCTTCTGCGGGTTGTCGACGAGATCGCGGATATGGTAGCCGCGGTATATGAGGTCGCCCTCATCCGGCACGAGCTTGCCGTCCACCATGTTGTAGCCATGGACATTGGAGATCGTCGTGAGTCCTACGAGCACGCCGGAGCCATCGGCATTTCGCAGGCCCCTCTTCACGTCGTATTTCTCGAATAGCTCGTTCGGCACCTCGTCGATAGCACGGAAGCCCACATAGAGCTGGTCGGAGACCGGGGGGCGCCCCAGGCTCACGCTTGGCATCGGATATTTCTCGCCCATGAGGCTCAGGGCCGAGGTCTCGGTCGAATCAAGAATCGCGCCATGCCTATGCTCCTTGCCGGGAACAATCTGTGGCTTGGAAACGGGTACCTCGGGAGCAGATGCCGTGCTTCCGGCACCCGTCTGAGTGTCGGGCTGCTTGTCTTCCTGTGACACGCTGCCTCCTTAGATTAGAGACGATACATGAAGCGGAATACCTCTTCACGCTGCAGTGTGATCTGGACATCGAGCTTCTGCGAAAGGTCCTGCAGCTCTGCCTGGAGCGCCTTGAACGACACGTCGGTGTCCTTCAGGTCCACCAGCATGGTCATCGTGAAGATCCCCTGCAGGATGGTCTGCGAGATATCGAGGATATTGGCATCGTGTTCCGAGAGCACTCCCGTCACGGCTGCAACAATGCCGGATCGGTCGCTGCCGAGCACCGTGATGATGGCGCGGTTCTGAGCATCTTCGTCGCTGTATCCCATGAGCCCTCCTTCGATGGACAGTATGAAGAATTGTATCCAAGGCTATGAGATAGTTTCAGGTCTTTCCCCTATTGTTAACAGGCTGGCGGCATCTGGCAGGACGAATACGCACGAAGGGCGGCTTGTGCCAGAATCAATCTGCAACCATCTCAGGAAGGCAGAGAGCTATGGGGAGAAAAGAAGGGCTCAAATCGTATGCACCGGCAGCCATCGCAGCCATAGGGTGCCTGACGACCGGACCCAACGCAAAGGCCGGAGATGAAGCGCTTGCCCTCGCCGTTGCAGACGGCACCGGAGAGATCCTCTTCGACGAGCTTGTGCGCCCCGAGAGGCGCAAGAGCTGGAAGCAGGGCAGAGACGAGGACCCGCATCTCCCCGCCATGGTCGAGGGCAGGAAGACCCCGCGCGAGCAGGCTCCCGAGATAGAGGAGATTCTCTCCTCTGCCCAGCTCATCGTCTTCTACGGAAAGGATGTTCCTGCCTTCCTGAAGAAATCAGGCATCACGCTGCCTCAGGCAAAGACGCTCGACCTTGCCCATGAGTTCTCAGAGGCGCATGGCGCCTATGGACCCGGCAACCGACTCCTGGAAGGCCTGCACGCTTGAAGAGTGCGTCACCTATTTCAGCGGCAAGGCACCAGAGACGACAGCTGCTTCAGAGGCAGAGGCTGCGGCTTTCACCTTCCACGAACTGCTGCGCAATCCCTGGTACGGAAAGCCGCGCACAAAGCCGCTCAAGAGCATAGAGGTGGCAACAGGCAAGATATTCTGGGGACTACGGCGATGAAGAGGGGCGACTGGCAGGCAAAGATGCCGCGTCCCACACGTCCAAGGAAAAGAGGGCAGAGGAAGACAGAGAGGAGTCGGAGACCGACCGCGAGCTCAGGGAGGCAGAGCGCTCCTGGCTCAAGCCGACACATGCCAAGTTCGTAATCCTTGCACTCGGAGCCATAGGCTTCACCGTAGCCGGCAAGCCGGAAGGCGCCGCAGTCTGCGCCTTCCTGGCCGTCTTCCTGCTCATTCCAAAGAAGCGCCGCTGGCCTACTTCTCGGCGACCCTCATCAGGAGCTCGCCCGGCTTCACGACGGGGTGCGAGCCGAGCTTCACGGACTCGTCGACCTCGTAGGTGACAGGCCCGAGCTCGTCTGCGTTCGTGACCATAACGACGACGGTGTCCTTGTAGCCGGCATCGAGGATGCGCTGGTCGTCGAAGGCGATGAGCGGATCTCCTACCTTGACCTCGTCTCCCGCCTGCACGAAGCGGACAAAGCCGCGTCCGTTCATGGATACGGTGCCAATGCCGATGTGCATGAGGACATCGATGCCGTCAGCGGTGGTGATGCCGATAGCATGGTTCGTGACCGTCGTCGCACGGATGCGTCCGGAAATCGGCGCATAGACGATCTCTGCTGCCGGATGAAGGGCTACGCCCTTGCCGAAGAGGCCCATGGTCTCGACCTCGTCCTCGACGATCTCGCCTGCAAGCGGCGCATAGATGGTACGGGGCTGGGCCACAAAGGTCAGCCTCTCCGGTGCCTTCGAAGAGTATTCGGGGTTCGACGCAAAGCGCTCGATGATGTTCATGGATGATCCTCGCATTCCCTGGCTGGCTGCTCGTGCAGCAATAGACTTGCAACATACCCAGTATGCGTAGGAAATAGGGGTTGCGCTGCTCCAAACGGACGCCCTGCACCGAAGCGTCGGCAGACGGCATGCAGGAGGCTACTTCCTGTCCTTGTTCTGCATCTTCTTCGGATTCACGCTGATGCCGCCCTTCGAGCGGCCGCCCGAAGCGAGCTTCAAGGTCGCTGAGCCGGTACGGCGCTTGAAGCGTGCCCAGCGCGCTGCGATGCTCTGCCCCCTGTCGGAACGAAGCGAGAGAAGAGGGATCGCCGCGAGCACGGGCAGGAAATACTCGACCGAGCGCCACACCACATAGCCTGCTGCGACATTCGCGTCGCCGAACATGCCGCCAAAGAGCACGGCAAAGCCGCCTTCGGCGCCGCCGGTACCGCCCGGAAGAGGAATCGCAGAGGTCAGAAGCTCGAGCATGGAGCCTGCCGTAAGGCAGGTCAGAAGATCCGGATCCTGGCCAAAGGCATGGAGCACGAACCACGGCAGCGCATAGAGACAGCTGAGCTGCAGGAGCGTCACGAGAAGCGTGAGCCCGAGCTCAGGCAGATTCTTGGCAGCGGAGCGGAAGCCGCGCGAGAACTCGTCCACCTGGACCGTTGCCATCTCCCGCCACTTGTCCGGATTCTTCATCCATCCATGGTTCGTGGCGATCTTGATGATCCAGAGGCCGACCTTCGTCACGACCTTCGGGAAGAAGCAGATGGCCAGAAGGACGCCGACCTCGATGACCTTGAAGCCGAAGAGGAGAAGCGCCACGAGCCATGCTGCATCGGCATAGGTGTCCATGAACCACTGGGCCCGGAAGATGAGCATGAGGGCAGCGAAGATGCCCTCTCCTGCCTCGTAGATGATGAAGCGGGTGTACTGGACAGCACCTGCCGCTCCGACAGAAAGCCCTGCCCGCATGAGACGGTAGACCTGGGCAGGCGCGCCGCCTGCGCCGTTCGGCGTCAAGTTCGAGAAGAAGATGCCCGACGCCTCGACGCTCATGAGGTCGCGGATGCCCAAGGGGCACTTCGGGTCCTTGATGACAGCAAGGACATAGGCAAGGACACCGAAGAAGTAGTAGATGACATAGGCGAAACAGGCTGCCGCGACCCAGCCCTTATCTATGGAGCCCAAGGCCGCCATGAACTCCCCGAACTGCCCGGAGAGGACAAGGTAGGCCATATAGATGACAGCGACGATAGCCAGAAAGACGACGCTCTTGCGCACGGAGCCCATGCGCTCCTGCTCTTCAGCACTTCCCTTCGTGCTCGAGACCTGTGCCTTCACCTTCATCTTCGGCTTTGTCGCCACGCCTGCTCCTGTCTGTCACCTCTAATAACACATTTCCTACCCGATTTGCTGCAGATTGTTGCCGCTAGCTTTGGAGTTCCTTGAGGAAATACGCGCCATAGCGGGAAAGCTTGGCCTGGCCGACACCCGATATCTCGAGCATCTCGTCTTCCGTCTGGGGACGGCGGCGGACCATGGCGCGAAGCGTCGCATCGGAGAAGACCATGTAGGGCGCGATATGGCGCTCGTCTGCAAGGCGCTTCCTCAAGGCACGCAGCCTCTGGAACATCTCTTCTGCATCGTCTCCCGCCTCGTCGAAGGAAGAGACTGAAGCAGCTTCAGTCGCACCGCCGAAGACACGCGGACGTGCCGCCGGAAGCTCGCCGAGCGCGGGCACGCAGACAGAGCAGCCGCCGCAGTTTCCGGCCATGTCTGCCTTCTCGCCGAAATAGCGAAGCATCCGGGCACGGAGGCAGACCGTGCTCTCGGCGTAGCCGATCATGGAGCCCAAAAGCTGCTCGCGGCAGCGGATGCGCTCCTTCAGGACATCAGGTCCCGACCCTTCCGGCACCTCAGTGCGGTCGATCAGGAAGTGTGCAAGGCGGATATCGCCGTCGCTCCAGAGCAGGATGCACTCGGCGGGCTCTCCATCCCTGCCGGCACGTCCTGCCTCCTGGTAGTATTCCTCGAGCGTGAGCGGCAGGCCGTCATTGATGACAAAGCGGACGTCGGACTTGTCGATGCCCATGCCGAAGGCATTCGTCGCGACGATGACAGAGACATTGTCCTGGACAAAGGCCTCCTGTGCGCGGGTGCGCTCGTCCGCCTCCATACCGGCGTGGTAGGTGGCAGCACGGAAGCCGTCTTCGAAAAACGCTGCTGCGACCTCTTCGGTGCGCTTCCTCGTCCTGCAGTAGACGATGCCTGAGGTATCGCGGTGCGCAGCCAGATAGCGCTCGATATAGCGCAGGCGCTCCTTCGGCGCGAGCTTCTTGACAATGAAGGAAAGGTTCGGCCGGTCGAAGTCCGTATGCACCGAGACGGGGTCCTTAAGGCCCAAGCGGCTCTTGATGTCACGCTCGACCGTGCGGGTCGCAGTCGCCGTGAAGGCGGCCACGACCGGGCGCTTCGGCAGCGCTTCGGCAAACTCCCGGATGCCCAGATAGGCCGGACGGAAGTCCTGCCCCCACTCGCTTATGCAGTGCGCCTCATCGACCGCAAGGAGCGGAATCTGTGCCTCATGTGCAAAGGCGACAAACGCAGGGTCCTGGAGGCGCTCAGGCGCCACGTACATGAGGTCATACCAGCCGGCCAGAGCACGCGCGAGCACGACGCGCTGCTGTCCCGGAGTGAGCGAGCTGTTGAGATAGGAGCCACGGATGCCTGCCTCCTTGAGCGAGCGCACCTGGTCGCCCATGAGCGAGATCAGAGGCGAGACGACAATCGTGAGGCCTGAAAGCACCGCTGCAGGAATCTGGTAGCAGAGCGACTTTCCTGCCCCTGTCGGCATGATCCCTACGGCATCTCTCCCTGCCAGAATCGCTTCGATGAGCTCTTCCTGGCCAGGACGGAAGCTCTGATAGCCGAAATGCTCTGCAAGCGCCTGCTGCGCTTCTTCCATCTGCGGTCTTTCCTGCACCCCGCAAAACCTTTCTGCCTCGATGTATAGAATTGAAGGGAACCTATGTGAAGGAGTCCCATGGAACCCAAGGTAAGCATTATAGTGCCCGTCTACAACGCCGAGAAGAAGCTCGAGCGCTGCGTCGACTCGATCCTCGGCCAGGAATTCACCGATATCGAGCTCATCCTCGCAGACGATGGATCGACCGACTCCTCGGGCTCCATCTGCGATGCCTATGCGAAGCGCGACTCCCGGGTGCATGTCATCCACAAGCCGAACTCCGGCGTCTCGAGCACCCGCAACTGTGCCATGGATGCAGCCCAGGGCACCTATATCCAGTTCCTCGACTCTGACGACTGGATCACGCCCGATGCGACGAAGCTTCTGGTCCGTGGCATCGAGGAGAACAGCTGCGACATGGTCATCGCAGACTTCTATCGTGTCATCGGCAGCCGCGTGGCAAGGAAGAGCGACATCGACTCCGAGGACGTGATCACGCGCGAGCAGTACGCCGACCTCATGATGGAGTCTCCCTCCGACTTCTACTGGGGCGTCGTCTGGAACAAGCTCTACAAGCGCTCGATCATCGAGAGCCACCACATCCGCATGGATCCCTCGATCAGCTGGTGCGAGGACTTCATCTTCAATATGGAGTATGTGCTCCACACTGCCAGGATCTATCCCCTGCATGTGCCGATCTACTACTACGAGAAGACGAGGGGCTCTCTTGCGACGCAGGGTGTCTCGCTTGCAAATACCATCCGCATGAAGATCAACGTGATCGAGTACTACAAGAACTTCTACAAGGAGATCATGGACGAGGACGACTATGCCGCACGCCGTCCGGACATCTACCGCTTCTATATCGACTCTGCCTCAGACGGCGGCGTCCTGCCCGGACCTCTGAGCACGAAGCTCGGACGCGAGCGCGTGACCGCACAGCTCGATCCCGATATGCAGGCAAACCCGCTCGGGCTCCTCTATCTTTCTGCCAAGCTCCTCGACCGCTACCTCGATGTCGCAGGGTCTGCCCATGATCTGGAGCTGGCCGATATGAAGGTCCTGCTCTATCTCAGGGACTGCGGCACCTGCGGTCCCATGAAGGAGATCGCAGCCTATGCCGGCGTGACGCAGAGCCAGGCAGCACGCGCCCTGGGGCACTTGAAGAGCCGTGGCTTCGTCGGCACGGGCACCGGCAAGGACAAGGATGCAGATCAGAGTGCAGACTCAGAGCGCAAGACCCAGGACATCGAGGTCTTGGCTCCTGCAGCTCCGGTGCTTGCCTCTATTGCCACCGCCCTCAACGACTTCGACCATGCGCGCCTCGCCCATCTCGATGAGGGGACAGACGAAGACGTCGAGGCAGCAGAGGCGAAGGAATATGAAGCCCTCGTCGAGAGCTTCTCGTAAGGCTTCAAGGTCTCTTCAATACAGCTGGTCTTTGTCCATATTCATTGACCTCGTCTTGCCTTGACCGATAATGGTCCTGAAACAGTGTGCGCACCGATTGGGGATGGTGGTATGGGAATCAGGGTCGTCTGCGACTCTTCCAGCAATGTGTATGCGCTCGACGGCGTGGACTTCCGGAGCGTCCCTCTGACCGTGACGCTCGATGGGACCGATTACGTCGACGAGGAAGGCCTCGATCTCGCCGAGTTCTGCGACCGCATGTCGCTCAACCAGGGATCGGCTTCGACCTCCTGCCCGAGCCCTGATGCGTGGCTTGCTGCCTTCCAGGGCGCAGATGAGATCATTGCAATCACGATCACCGGCAAGCTCTCAGGCTCCTGCAATGCCGCCCGTCTTGCAGCTGCCCAGTATCTGGAAGAGCACTCAGAGGCAAAGATCGCCGTCGTCGATTCCCGCTCCGCCGGAGAGGATCTGGCGCTTCTTGCAGCACGTGCTGCCGAGCTCGGAGAGGAGCCCATCCCCTTCGAGGAGCTCATGCGCATGCTTCTTGCCTACCAGCACCACGTGCATGTCCTCTTCGATATCGCCGACCTCTCGAACCTCGCGAAGGGTGGCCGCGTGAATCCGGCAGTTGCCCGCTTCGCGAATGCGCTCGATGTGCATGTGATCGGCACCGGCAGCCCCGAAGGCGAGATCGAGGTGCTGCGCAAGGTCCGTGGCGCCAAGAAGGCTGCGCGTGCGATGATCCACGAGATGCAGATGCACCGCTATTCGGGCGGCCCCTGCTACATCTCCCATGTGGACAATGTAGGCGGAGCCGAGTTCATGAGAGACGAGCTCAGGAAGGTCTGGCCCGAGGCAGACATCACGCTCGGGCGCTGTGGCGCCCTCTGCTCCTACTATGCTGCCCGTGGCGGCCTCATCATCAGCTATGCAGACTCGAGGAAGGTCAATCCCGAGCGCGACCTGCCCAAGCAGGGTCCCGCATCCTTCATCCTCTAGCTGCCGAAGCGCTCCATCCACTTTTCCGTCGTGCCGTCGGAGAGTGCATGCTCAATGCCATGCGCCTCTTCGGCGGCCGTTTCTTCATCGACACCGAGCTCCTGCACAAGGAAGTCATAGATTGTCTGGTAGCGGCGCTCGAGCGCACGTCCGCGCTCCTTGCCTGCCTCGGTAAGCACGATCGGCGAATACGGCTCAGCTGTCAGATACCCATGCTCTGCGAGGATTCCGACGGCGCGATGCACGCTTGGCTTCGAGACGCCGAGCGAACGTGCCACCTCCACGCTGTGAACCGTTCCTGTCTCGTCTGCCAGCTCGAAGAGCGCCCTCAGGTAATCTTCGAGACTCGCGGAGTCCATCTTCTGTGCCATATGCGCTCCCTTCCCTGGCTGAAAGCTCCTCAAGACATGATAAGCCCATAAAGCCGTATGCATTCCGGCTTTATGGGCTTTTTGCTATCTCCAGGCTATCAGTTCAGATGCGCTACGCGAAGCCGAGGAGCATGCCGATCGTATGGACGAGGAAGGCAGCCGCCCAAGCAACCGCACACTGGAAGAAGACGATGCCGGTCGCCCACTTGCCGCCAAGCTCGCGCTTGATGGCAGAGATGGCAGCGACGCAGGGTGTATAGAGAAGGCAGAAGACGAGGAGGGAGATGACCGCAAGCGGCGTGAGCGCAGCCGTGAGCTCGGCCAGGCTGCCAAAGAGGACGGAGAGCGTCGAGACGACGACTTCCTTTGCCATGAAGCCAGCGATAAGCGCGGTCGTGATGCGCCAGTCTGCAAAGCCGAGCGGCGCGAAGATCGGGGTGAGCCAGCTTGCGACAGCAGCCAGAAGCGAGTCGGCAGGATCGCTCACCATATCGAAGGTCGGGCTGAAGGTCTCGAGCGCCCAGATGATCACGGCTGCAGCAAAGACGACCGTGAAGGCGCGGGTCAGGAAGTCCTTCGACTTCTCCCAGAGGAGCTGGCGCACCGACTTGGCAGAGGGCATGCGGTAGTTCGGAAGCTCCATAACGAAGGGGACAGCCTCGCCCTTCGCGACGGTCATGTGCGCAATCTTCGCGCAGAGGATGCCGATCAGGATGCCTGCAAGGTAGAGAGCAAGGATAACGAAGCCGCCATTGCCCGGGAAGAAGGCTGCCGTGAAATAGCCATAGATCGTGAGCTTCGTAGAGCAGCTCATGAAGGGCGTCAAGGCAATCGTGAGCTTGCGGTCACGCTCGGACGGCAGCGTGCGTGTAGCCATGACAGCAGGCACCGTGCAGCCGAATCCCATGAGCATGGGGACGATCGAGCGGCCGGAAAGGCCGATGCGGCGGAGCAGCTTGTCCATTACGAAGGCAACGCGGGCCATATATCCCGTGTCCTCAAGAAGCGACAGGAAAAAGAACATGCAGACGATGTTCGGCAAGATCGGCAGCACCGTGCCGATTGCATTGAAGACGCCGTCGATCAGGAGCGAATGGAGGACCGGGTTCGCATTGCCGGCAGTAAGGCCTGCATCTGCCATGCCGCTTATCCAGTCCACAAACTGCGAGATGAGGTCACCGAGGAACGGTCCTATCACATTGAACGTAAGCAGGAAGATCGTTGCCATGATGAGGATGAACATCGGGATGGCAGTATAGCGGCCGGTAAGCACTGCATCGATCCTGCGGGAGCGCTCTGTCTCCTTCGACTCCTCGGGTTTGATCACGCAGGCGCGCACGATCTTGGAGATGAAGGAGAAGCGCATGTCTGCAATGGCGGCAGCACGGTCGAGGCCGCGCTCCTCTTCCATCTGGTGCACGATGTGCTCTACCGCATCATGCTCGTTCGGTTCGAGCTTCAGTGCCTTCTCGATGGCGGCATCGCCCTCAACGAGCTTCGTCGCGGCAAAGCGGATAGGAATCTGTGCACGCTCTGCATGGTCCTCGATGAGGTGCATGACAGCATGAAGGCAGCGGTGCACCGCTCCCCCATGGTCATGGACATCGCAGAAGTCCTGGCGACCCGGCGTTTCCTGGTAGCGTGCGACATGCAGGGCGTGCTGGACAAGCTCGTCCACGCCTTCGCCCTTGACGGCTGAAATCGGCACGACAGGAAGCCCCAGGATATCCTCCATGCGGTTCACATCGATGGAGCCGCCATTCTCCTGGACCTCGTCCATCATGTTCAAAGCCACGACCATGGGGACATTGAGCTCCATGAGCTGCATCGTGAGGTAGAGATTGCGCTCGATGTTCATGGCATCCACAATATCGATGATGCCGGAAGGCTTCTCGTCGAGAATGAACTGGCGGCTCACGATCTCTTCCGAAGAGTATGGGCTCATCGAATAGATGCCCGGAAGGTCGGTCACACGCGTATTGGGATGTCCGATGATGGCGCCATCCTTGCGGTCGACCGTGACGCCCGGGAAGTTGCCCACATGCTGGTTCGATCCCGTGAGCTGGTTGAAGAGGGTCGTCTTTCCGCAGTTCTGGTTGCCAGCAAGGGCAAACGTAAGCGTCGCATCTGCCGGAAGCGGATGGGAGTGGTCGCTCGTGCGGACGTCCGTATGGGCGCCCTGCGAAGGTTCGCCCAGACCTGGGTGGGTCTGCGCCGGCTCATGCTCGAGCACTTCGACGTGCTCTTCCTCTGCCTTGCGCTGCGATGCCACCTCTTTGGGCGAAAGCAGGGTGCAGTCGATCTTCTTCGCATCTGCCACACGCAGCGTCAGCTCGTAGCCGTGGATCTCGAACTCCATAGGATCGCCCATCGGTGCGTACTTCACGAGCCTGATTTCCGCTCCTGGGATGACGCCCATATCGAGGAAGTGCTGGCGGAGTGCGCCCGATCCCCCGACCTTGTCGATGCGCGCCACATCGCCTATCTCGAGCGAGCCGAGAGTGGAGGCTTCTGCCTGCTTCTGGCTCCTGTCCATGTGCTGCCTGCTTTCTCCCAAGGCTCCGAAGAGCCCGATATGTTCCGTTCCGCTCCCGATACTACCCCATTCAGCCGAGAAGTTAGCCCAAACTGACGTATTGGGCAGAAGTTTCCTGAACGACCTTTCAGGCCATGGGCATGAAAGGCAGATGCCTGCCTGCTGCAGCCCAGGTCTCTCCCCTTCCTGCGGATCCGGCTGAAACATCAGGGCAGATGGCAAGGACCCGATCGGGAAGAGTCCGGAAAGCGCAGGGGCGACGTACCGAGGGGCCGAAATGGCGCAGGGCCGCATCGGAGAGCATCCTGGCCAGAAGGCTCTGGACCGTCAGTGTCAGTCCCTCTTTCCTTTTCGCTCCTGGAGCACAGGACTGGGTTCCACAGAGAGGAAATCTTGCCGGAAGAGATCCTCATGTTGGCAGGCAGTCTTTCTGCCCTATCATGGCTAGAGGCTGCAGGTGCCTCTCCTCAGGGCTCGGCAGCACAGATTTGGAGGCTTTCCCGTGAACATGTCTGCCGTGCTGGCTCTCAAGGTGCTCGTGATGTTTCTTCTGGTCGGCATCGGCTATGCGCTGTTCCGTGCCGGCAAGATCACGATGGAGGGAAACAGGGTCATCGGCAACATCCTGATCTATCTTTCCCTTCCTGCTGTCATCATCAAGTCCCTCCTCATCGAGCACACGGCAGAGCATACGGCAGCGCTCGTCGAAGGAACGGCTGTCTCGCTTCTGCTCCTTGTCCTCGCGGCTGTGGTGGCCCGCATCGTCTGCGGCAAGGACGCTATCGGCAACTTCGCTGCCACCTTCTCGAACCCGAGCTTCTTCGGCATCCCTCTGGTAATCGCGACCGTCGGTGCCCAGAGCGTCTTCTACAATGTCGGCTTCATTGCCCTCATGAACATAGGGCAGTGGACCTACGGCGTGAGCCTTATCACGCACGAGAAGGGAGAGCCCGCACCTACTGCCAAAGAGGTGCTGCACAGCCTTGCTTCGGCTCCCTTCATGATTGCAGCCCTCATAGGCATCGTGCTCTATGCGACGCAGGCACCGCTGCCTTCTGTCATTGCGACATGCCTCGACGATGTGGCAGCCCTGAATACCCCGCTTGCGATGTTCACGATCGGCGTCTATCTGGCCAAGACCGACCTGAAGCAGATGTTCACACGCAGCCAGAACTACCGTGTCGCGCTCTGCCGCATCGTGCTGGCCCCTCTTGCCTCTCTGGCGCTTCTGACCCTGATGCCCATCTCGAGCTACGAGATGCGCATGGCGCTGCTCATCGCCTCTGCCTGCCCGGTAGGATCCAATGTGGCCGTCTATGCCCAGCTGCACGATGCCGACTATTCCTACGCCGTCGAGACTGTCGTGATATCGGTGCTCCTCTCCATCCTGACGGTGCCTGCCATTGCAGGTCTGGCCAATGCCATCTGGCTCTAGCATGCCATCCTGCCCGCAGGAAATGGCAGCGCCGAAGCAAAAGGCCCTCTTCATCCTTCAGGACAAGAAGCGCAGATGCATCAGGACGCTGCAGGTGCTGCCCCTGGCATTCCTGCATGTCAGCCAGGTCCCGCAGGAGACGCTCATGCCGGCAACGGCCGCACAGATGCGCATGGGCGCACGGCAGGCAGCCAGGGCCCGCTTCTTCCTGGAGAGCGCAGACACATGATCTGCCGGACCGAAGATGCGGCATGTGCGGCAGCACGCCGAAGAACAGGGAGCCTTTGGTTTTGAGGCCGGCGCGCAGGCATGCCTCTGCACAAAGAAACGGGCCCACCGAAGCGGGCCCAGCCAGCTGCTATGGGAGGTTATCTCCTGCTGTGGCGGGAAGCCTCGTGCCTTCCTCCTCTGCGCATCTCGACCGTACCTTCGCGCCTCCTGCGCTTGCGGTCAGCTGCGGCAGACGAGAGCATTCCCAGAAGGCACCCCAAAAGAACGGCAACAACAATCGCCAGGATGGTTGTATCGCTCATGGAGCTCCTTTCTCTCGCGTAGCCAATGCATTCTAGGATGCCACGAGAGCGGCATGTCCTCGCATCTTCCCTTAAAACCACAGCGACCGGACACATACCAGACATTGCGAAAGGAGGTGCAGCCATGCAGCTGCACCTCCTTCTTTCACGTGTTTTATACCAATCTAGAGGCTCTTCAGGTCCTCGAGGCTCAGCACCTTGAAGCCTGCCTCCTCAATTGCGAAGGTCGCCTTCGAGGCTGCTGCAGGGTCGGAGATCTTGAGCGCATCGACGGCGTAGTCTCCTGCCACCTGGAAGCAGTAGCCATACTCGACCGGGATATCGAGGTCATCGAGGATGCCCAGAAGGTCTGCCAGAGAGCCTGGGCGGTCAGGCAGCTTGATGAGCGATACCTTCGTTATGGACGCCCGGTAGCCGCGCTTGTTGAGCTCATCGCGTGCGGCAGAAGGGTTCGCGCAGAGGATGCGCACGACACCGTATTCAGGTGTATCCATGAGGGTCAAGGCATCCATGTTGATGCCAGCGTCTGCCAGAGCACGGCAGAGTTTTGCGAGGCGTCCTTCTTCGTTCTCCAGGAATACTGTCAGCTGGTCTACCATCGCTACTCCTGTCCCCTCTTGTCGATGACACGCTTTGCCTTGCCTTCGCTTCTGGGCAGCGACTGCGGCTCGACGAGGCGCACCTTCACGCCGACGGAGAGTGCTGTCTTGAGCGCTGCCTGGATACGATTCTGCAGGTTCTCGATGGCACCAGTCGAGTCGAAATCGAAGTCCGGATTGACTTCTGCCTTGAGCGTGACGACGTCGAGATAGTTCTTCGTCGTGAGCTCGATCTGATACCACGAGGACACCTCGTCGAAGGTCTCCATGACGTTCTCGATCTGGCTCGGGAAGACGTTGACGCCGCGGATGATGAGCATATCGTCCGTACGCCCATGGATGCGGTCAATCCTTCTGTGGGTGCGTCCGCAGGGACAGGAGCCCGGAAGAATCCTTGTAATGTCGCGCGTGCGATAGCGGAAGACGGGCGATGCCTCGCGGTCAAGGGTGGTGACGACAAGCTCTCCCCACTCGCCGTCGGGCAGCACCTGGCCTGTTGCCGGGTCGATGATCTCGCAGAGGAAGTGGTCTTCTGCGATATGGAGCCCCTGCTGTGCCAGGCACTCCACGGCGACACCCGGTCCCATGGTCTCTGTCAGGCCATAGACATCGAGGACCTTGTAGTTGAGCTTCTTCTCAAGCTCTTTCCTGAAGTTGTCGGAGAATGCCTCTGCGCCGTGGATGCCGACACGCAGATGGAACTCGCGGGCAGGATCGATGCCCATGGAGATGGCCGTATCTGCGATATGCATGGCATAGCTCGGCGTGCAGCAGAGGATGGTCGAGCCCATTTCGCGCATGACCCTGATCTGGCGCTCGGTGTTGCCGGCCGAGATGGGTATCGTCGTGCATCCTGCTGCCTTGGCACCATAGTGGGCACCGAGGCCGCCCGTGAAGAGGCCATAGCCATAGGCAATCTGCGCCACATCGTTCGGTCCGCCGTCGGCATACCTGATGCCACGGGCGAAGCACTCTCCCCAGAAGTCCAGGTCATGCTCTGTATAGGCGCCGACGGTCGCTACACCGGTCGTGCCGGAGGACATATGGATCTCGCGCACTTCGGAAAGCGGCACGGCAAGCATGCCATACGGATAGGCATCCCTCAGGTCCTGCTTCGTAACGAAGGGAGCCTTCTTCACATCATCGAGGCTGGAGATGGAATAGGGATCAAAGCCCGCCTCGTCGAAGCTCTTCTTGTAGAAGGGGATCTTCTCGTAACACTGGACGGCGGTCTTCTTGATTCCCTCGAGCTGCAGCGCCTCAATCTGGTCGTGCGGCAGCGTCAGGATGTCTTCCTTAGACTCCATGCCTCTCACCTTTCTGTTCCTAACTCTCTCTGTGCCGAGCCTGAGCTCGGGCGCACTACATCCTAGCCGCCTTCTATGTCCGGGCCATTTCGGCTGAACGCTGCATCCCGTGAGCGGTTGCCTATTCAGCGTTGCCGGAGCCACAGAACTGTGGAAGCGATGAGAAGGTGAGTTGAGGCCTTCTTGCAAACATCAGCTATCGTTGTCAGATGGCAGATGCGGGTGCAATAGAGATGCACCAGCGATGCCCGAAATCCTTAACGCGGCGCGGGCGGCGCAGGTGTTGATTACTCAGAAGCCCGGTGGCCACCGGGCTTCATTCGTTAAAGTGCGTCTTCCTTATGATGCTTTATGTTCCCTTCTGATCCTGACCACCTCTTCCGCGATCTCGAGAATGGTTTTCAGAATCCCCGCAAAGAACGCGAGGGCTTGCAGGATTTCAAAGATATTGTCCTGAGGCTCCCTCGATCTCTCGAAGCGCCACCCGCATCCGGATATCGCTTGTGCAGGCTGCATTCCACAAGACACGTCTTTCACGTCTCGCTATCCCTGCTGACGCATATCTTTCAGAGTTTATGCAGGACATATGTCGTTTCTGGCACCAGCAAGGGCAGGGCCCAGCTTGCTGCCCCATCTCTGCCGAGCAGAGCTGCACGTTTCGACACATGGCATGACATGCCATCTGGCATATCCAGATATCCGGTTGTCTATGCAAGTCTTTCATTGCGCCTCAAAGACGTACAATTGCGGAAGCTGAAGCTTCCGGCACAAAGGAGAGGAACATGCTTCGAATCGGCCTTCTTACGAGCGGCGGCGATTGCCAGGCCCTCAACGCCACGATGCGCGGCATCGTGAAGACGGTTCTCCACAACTCGAAGGAGAACGTCGAAATCTACGGCTTTGAGGACGGCTATCAGGGCCTCATCTATGGGCGCTATCGCCAGATGAAGTGGAAGGACTTCTCCGGCGTGCTGACCCAGGGCGGCACGATCCTGGGCACGAGCCGCACCCCCTTCAAGATGCTCGACGTTCCGGAAGCAGACGGAGTCCAGAAGGTCCCTGCCATGAAGAAGACGTACAAGAGCCTCAAGCTTGACTGTCTCTTCATGCTTGGCGGCAACGGCTCCACGAAGACCGCAAACCGCCTCTCCCAGGAAGGCCTGAACGTTATCGCCCTTCCCAAGACCATCGACAACGATACCTGGGGAACCGACATCACGTTCGGCTTCACCTCTGCCATCGATGTGGCCACCCGCTACCTCGACGAGATCAAGACCACGGCATCTTCCCACAATCGCGTCTTCGTCGTCGAGATCATGGGCCACAAGGTCGGCTGGATCCCTCTCTATGCAGGCATTGCCGGCGGCGCTGACGTGATTCTTCTTCCTGAGATCCCCTACGATATCAAGAACGTCGTCCGCGCCATCGAGTCCCGCGAGCAGTCCGGCGGCCGCTATGCCCTCGTCGCCTGCGCAGAAGGCGCCATCTCCAAGAAGCAGGCAGCAATGCCCAAGAAGGAGTACAAGAAGCTCGTGGCCCAGCGCCGCTACTCCGTTGCCTATGAGATTGCAGACGAGATTGCACAGCTCACGTCCCGCGAGGTCCGTGTCGGCATTCCTGGCCACACGCAGCGTGGCGGCACCCCTGATGCCCAGGACCGCATCTTTGCGACCCAGTGCGGCGTCGAGGCAGCCCGTGCCCTCTTCGATCATGACTATGGCTGCATGATTGCCAAGGTCAACAACAAGATGGTGCGTGTCCCGCTTGCTGATGTCGCAGGCAAGCTCAAGTACGTCGACCCGAAGTCGGACCTGGTCCAGGAGGCAAAGCTTCTGGGCATCAGCTTCGGCGACGAGTAAGGCCGAAAGCGCCAATTGCAGCCCTTCCGGAAAGAGCCTGGAGCGCAAGCTTCAGGCTCTTTTTCATGAGGAATGGGCAATGCGCGCGAGACGTACCAGCTCATCCAGCCATTCCTCTTCATCCATGAGGACAAGCTGCGCGTGGGGCCTGCCCCGTGATTCGCCGAGGCGTACCTGGCAGGAAAGCATCCCATCCTCCGCCTCCTCCTCTCCGAAGAAGGTACGCACCTTCCAGAAGGAAGCGGCGGGAACAAGGCCGACAGGCACCCCGTCCACACAGCAGGCAAGATTCTGTTTTCCTGCGCATGCACCTTCGATCCAGCAGAGCTCGGCAGCATAGGTGCCTGGCCCCTGCTTCTCCAGCAGGGATGCCGCCGCCTCGACAGCCGCCCTCCTCTGCCCCAGCGCCATCTGAAGGCGTCCGGAGCGCTCCTGGGCAGCAATCCTCAGGTAGCTGCCGTCTGCCAGAAGATGCCTGAAGCAGAAGGCCGTAGCCCTCGCATCATCTTCTGCATCATGCGGATGGAACGTATATCCATAGGTTGCTGCACACTCGGAGAGCCTCACCCACCGCTTGCTGCCCCATTTCCTCGAGGGCTTTCCATGCACGCGGGCAAACTCCTTCATCACATCGAAGGTATTGCGGGGCCAGGAAGAGAGGGCTCCCACACGGCGAAGCGTCGAGAGGTCATAGCTGACGTTGTAGCCAGAGACGAGGCCAGCTGACCCAAGCGTCTCTGCCAAGGAGGGTGCCAGCTCCTCTATCGTGGGAGCGTCTCTGACATCTGCATACGTGATGTGGTTCACCTCTGCAGCGCCAGGCCACTTCGTATGGTGCTGAGGCCTCACGTAGCTTGAGAGCAGGGTCTCGCCGTACCCATCCACGACAGCGATCTCGAGGATCTCATCGCCGTCAGAAAAGCCTGTCGTCTCCGTATCGAAGATGGCGACTCTGCTCAAGGGACAGCCGAAGAGCGCATCCGAGAGGTCTTCGAACTCATGCATCAGGTGCGCTCCTCATCTCTGGCTGCCCATACATGCTAGAAGCGGAAGCTCTCCGCTCCCTCAATCTCGAGATTTGCCTCGAAGAAGGCCTTCATGGCCGCAATGCCCAGAGCGGTATCCTCGATGCCTGTCGTCTCATAGGCAGAGTGCATCGCAAGCTGCGGCATGCCCACATCCACCGCATGGAGCGAGACCTGGGTGTTGGAGAGATTGCCCAGCGTCGAGCCTCCACGCATATCGGAGCGATTCGCGAACGTCTGATACGGAATCTTCGCCTCGTCGAGTATCGCAGAGAGCGCAGAGCGGCTGAAGGCATCAGAGGTATAGAGCTGGTTTGCCGCCTCCTTGATAACAATGCCGTGATTGAGCTGGCAGCGGTTGACCTCATCCGACTTCTCAGGATGGTTCGGATGCACGGCGTGCGCATTGTCGGCACTCACAAGGAAGGACTTTGCATATGCCTCATGGAGCTCCTCTGCGCTCCAGCCCAGGCCGGAAGCGACACGGGAGAGCGTATCCCTCAGAAGTGTCGACATCGCGCCCTGCTTCGTGTTCGAGCCCACTTCCTCGTTGTCGAAGCAGGCAAGAACGCTCACATCGTGCGGGTTCTCGGAGGAGAGGAAGGCTTCGAGCCCGGCGTAGACGCTCTGGAGATCGTCCAGGTGTCCTGCACTCACGAACTCATCTGCCGCTCCCCAGATGGTAGGCTTCTCCCGGTTCACGAGATAGAGGTCGCGCCCGAGGATATCCTCTGCCTTGCAGCCCAGCTCTTCTGCCAGAAGGTCGTCCAGAGAGCCCTGCTTCAGCTTTCCAGCCGACCAGAGCGGCAGGAGATCTATCTGCCTGTTCGGGCCGAAAGACTTGTTCACGTCGCGGTCCATATGTACCGCCAGGGACGGGATCAGGAGAAGGTCGCGATCGAAGTGGACAAGATGCTCCTTCGCTCCCCTGCCCTCGCGCACATAGACCCTGCCTGCCAGCGTGAGCGGACGATCGAACCATGTGTAGTCGATCATGCCGCCGTAGGCTTCCACATCAAGACGAAGGTAGGACTCGGGGCCTGAGAGCTCAGGAACATTCTTGAGCTTGAAGGTCGGGGAATCATTGTGCGCCGCGACGAGCTGGAAATGGGGCGCATCGAGCGTCTCCCCTGCCTTCCAGGCAATGAGGCTCGAGTCGTTCCTGACGGTGTAGTACTTTCCGCCCTTTGCCTGTGTCCAGGACGTGCCCTCAGGAAGATAGGCAAAGCCTGCTTTGTCGAGACGGGCGCGCAGCGCCTTGACCGTGAAGAATGCACAGGGGCTCTCGCAGATGAACTGCAGGAGCCCCTGGGATGCCGTACGTGAATCCAAGATCGTGCTCTCCTTCCGCTAGACCAGAAGGCCGATAAGCCAGCAGGCTGCACCTCCCAGAAGCATCGTGACGGGAAGGGTGACAAACCAGGCCTGGATGATATCGGCCGCAACACCCCAGTTTACCTTCCTGAGGCCCTTGGCGGAACCGGCGCCCATGATCGACGTCGTTATGACCTGAGTCGTGGAGACGGGTGCGCCGATCGCTGTCATGATCTGGATTGCGATGGCAGAGGAGGTCTCGGAGACAAAGCCCATGACGGGCTCGAGCTTCGTGACGCCGCCGCCGACCGTCTTCATGATGCGCTGGCCGCCGACCGAGGTGCCCAGAGCCATCGTCGCAGCGCAGAAGATCTTGACCCAGAGGGGAACACCAGAGCCAGGAGCGATGAGGCCCTCGGAAATCAGCGCAATCGTGATGATGCCCATCGTCTTCTGGGCATCATTCGAGCCATGGCTGAATGCCATGAACATGGAAGAGCAGATCTGCAGGCGGTGGAAGAGCAGGTTCGCACGGTGCGGCACCCAGTTCGCGAAGAGCTCGAACACAAGCTTCATAAGGAAGAAGCCCAGGCAGAGGCCTATCAGAGGAGAGGTGATGAGGGGAATGACGACCTTGTCGAGGACGCCCGTCCAGATGATGTCCTGAAGACCTCCGGTCGCGACGATCGTGGCACCAATCAGAGAGCCGATCAGGGCATGGGAAGAGCTCGAGGGAACGGACTTCCACCAGGTGAAGAGGTCCCAGATGATGGCACCGACAAGCGCGGCCAGAATCACATAGAGCTCCGGCGTGATGCTCACGAGGCCTTCTGCGATGGTCAGGGCGACGCCCTCGTGCGTGAGGGCACCAATGAAGTTCATGCCAGCCGACATGAGAATCGCGACGCGAGGCGGAAGGGCTCTTGTATAGACCGTCGTCGCAATGGCATTGGCTGAATCGTGGAAGCCGTTGATGAGCTCGAATACAAAGGCTGCCACAAGCACGCCCACAAGCAGCCCGCTAAGCATTCTTCAGCACCACATTGCCGACGAGGGCTGCCACGGTCTTGCAGGAGTCGAGGATCTCTTCCTGCTTGTTGTAGATCGTGTTCCACTTGAGAAGATGGGTTGGCACAGGATCCTTCTCATCGAAAAGGCGTGCGAGCGCATCGTGGAAGACAGCATCGCCCTCATCCTCGATCTTGTGGATCTTCCCTGCCTCCTCCATCACCACAGGGTCGCGGCGGAAGTCATGGAAGTGCTGGAAGAGCGTATCCATGCAGTGGCAGGCTTCATTGGCAAGACGTGCCATCTCCGTCGCCTCAGGAGGATTCGTGTTCACGTGGAAGAGCTCGTAGCGCCTCGAGACATTCTCCATCCCATCCACCACATCATCCATCTTGAGGATCAGAGACGAGATGTCCTCGCGGTCGAAGGGCGTGATGAACGACTCGCTCAGATGCTCGAAGATGCGCGAAAGCATCTTGTCGCAGTCGGTCTCATACTGCTTCATCTCTTCGAGACGGTCCATGTGCTCTGGATAGGTCGAGATGATATCGAAGTAGCAGTCAGATGCTGACAGGATCTTGGCTGAAAGCTCCTGGAACATCTCATAGAACTGGTCTTCCTTCTTGCTGACTCGGGACATGGGGCTCCAACCTACACAGAGAGTAAAGACAATGTTAAGTATAGGTAAAGCGCACGTTAGGCCCCACCAGATTGGCCGTTTGTGGAGAAATGTACGCCTTCTGCGAGATATCCGACAGCTTTCGCGGAATATGTGTATGAAATCGGGCCGAAGCGCTTCCATCCATCTTCGCGCATGCGGCATCCGGTGCACACAGAAACGGTGCATCGCATCCGAGATGACGCATCCCTGAAGCCCAGCATATCCTGCATGCCCCAAGCCTCTGCCGCACTGTCAGATGGCACAACGTGCTAGGCTAGAGTGAATCAGAAAGCAAGCTATCCGGATGCAGGCACCACATGAATCTCGCACAGGCCATCGAGCATGCAAACTCCATCGTGTTTCCCGGCTTCCTCGTCGGCGACGAGGCAATGACGGAAGAGCGCCACAAGAACGAGGAAGCGCTCGTCCTCCTCATGGACGCCTGGAAGACGGCGCCTCTGGGCCAGGAGCCCTTCGGCTTCGATACCGTGAGGAAGCTCGCCGACAGGAACCGCGAGCTCTGCGACCTCTATGGGACAGAGAGGCTGAGAGACGAGCCGGTAGCGACGCTTGCAAGGAAGCTTCCCGACTCAGACCTTGTGCACGCCGTCGCCGTGATGCAGCACCGCTCCGATGCAGATGTGGCACGCACGGCAGGAAGAGATCTCAGGGATCTGGGCGTTGCCTGGCAGGAGGCTCCGGTCTCAGGCATGATACTGGGCATCGATCTCGAGACGACCGAGCGCGACCCAGCACGCGGCTACATCATCAATGTGGGCTTCGAGTTCATGTATATGTCTCCCAAGGCAAAGCCCACGAACGGCCATGCTGCCTATTTCGGCATCCCCGAGATGTACAAGGAGAAGGGCGTGCCCTTGACCGAGGTGCACCACATCACCTGGAAGGACCTCGACGGCAAGACTCCCTTCCGCGAGGCAAAGGCCGTCCAGGAAGCGCTCATCAAGATCCTCGAGCGCTATCCCTTCATGGCACACAATGCTGCCTTCGAGGATTCCTGGCTGACACTCCACCTCGATGGCTATGCCGAAGGCAGGAAGGCCGGCAGGATCGTGCCGATCGACACGCGCGACATCTGCAGGAGATGCGACCCCGAGGTCAAGAACCTTCCCCGCGAGGCAAGACCTGCTGCCCTTGAGTCCTGGGCAAGGCGTCGCAAGGTCCTGAAGAAGAGCCAGAAGGAGCGCCACTTGGGGCTTGAGGACGTGGACCTCATGTTCAAGACAGTCCAGGCAGAGTTCTCAGAGCGCACGATGTTCGCGTCCTGATTGAAGACCCCATAGATACGAAAGCAGCCCGCAGTGCCTATGCGCATCTGCGGGCTGCAATCTTTATTGGGAAGTGAGAGAGGAAGGGGTTCGAAAGAGGGGTTTCCGAACTTACTCCTGCCAGGCCTTTGCCTCGGCCTCGGAGATCGGACGAATGTCCTCGCCGGCAGCGTACGGGGACTCGGTGCCACCGATGCCGTGGAGGAAGTAGAAGCCAGAGCGGTTCTTGAAGAGGGACTCCTCGTAGCCGGCTGCGTCGCCGAACTCGCCGAAGGTCTTGTGACCGACCTCGGTCGACTTCTCGGTGTCGTAGCTGTGACGCTTGCCCTGGAAGGTCATGGTCTTGCGCATATCAGATGCTCCTTCAAAATGTCAATATATTTTCCGCCAAATGTACTCGACAGCCGTTATATTACGCAACTCGACATGTCGAGCAGCCGGCAACAGCCAATTTGCGCAGGTTATTCACAGGATGTTCATCAACTATCAGAATCTCGAAACATGGATGCCCTATGTACTCGACATCGACTCGTTGCCGCAGACGGCAGAAGTCGACCTCTGCTCGACATGTCGAGCAGAGTGATAGTGAGACTATCATCCCTGTCGAGTACTCCTGTTCGGCAGGGCATTGCCTTTGTTTCATCAGATAGCACACGCATGTGCCTGCCTTGGCATGCTTCCCATGCATGCCCGCTTTCCAGGAACGCAAGGCCGAAAGCAGCCTCCTCTGCGTAGCATCTTTCTTGCAGAACACATCTGAGCAGGGAGACGCAATGGAACGCTATACGCTTTCAGATGAATATGAGATGCCAAAGATTGGCTTGGGGACCTTCCAGATGAAGCCAGAAGAGGCAGAAGCTGCAGCAGCTTCTGCGCTTGCAGCGGGATACAGGCACATCGATACCGCCAACATATGCATGAACGAGCGGGCAGTGGGCCGTGCAATCAAGCGTAGCGGCATCTTCGTGCCCTCCAAGCTCTGGCCAAGTGTCTGCCGCGCAGGAGCAGAAGCGATAGGCGCAACGCTCTCACGCCTGGACACCGACTATCTCGATATGCTGATCCTCCACCAGCCAGCAGGCGACTATGTCAGGGCCTGGAAGGCGATGGAGGATGCCTATGCGCAGGGCAAGATACGCACACTCGGCCTCTCGAATTTCTTCGAGAAACAGATACAGAAGGTCATGGCTTCAGCGCATGTCATGCCTCAGCTCGTGACGGTCGAGTGCCATCCCTGCCATCAGCAGCGCGAGCTCAGAAGCTACCTCAAAGCCCACAGCATCCTCCTCGAAGCCTGGTATCCGCTGGGTCATGGAGACAGGAGGCTTCTGGAGGAGCCTGCATTCGTGCGCTTGGCAAAGAGCTATGGCAAGACGCCTGCCCAGATAGTTCTTCGCTGGCAGTACAGATGGGCACTTCTAGCATCCCTGGCTCGACGAATCCTGCCCATGTTGCCGTGAATGCCGATATATTCGATTTCCCGCTTTCCACCTTCGAGATGGCAGAGATAGCAGCGCTCGATGGAAAGAGGCGCTACTTCCACCAAAACCGGATGAGCCTTCTTGCCTATCGCATGATGCGTCCCGACTTCGACGCTCAGAGATAGCCTCTGGTCTAGCCAGGAAGCCTGCAAAAGAGCATTGGACATGCATTCCCGAAGGCCATGCGAGCACGGATCGGCACGCAAAGAAGATGCCGGCCCCGCATGAGCGGCGCCGGCATCAGACCATGGACTATGAGAGAAGCTCTACTCCATGAGCTTTGTGACCTCGGAGGCAAATTCGACCGGGTCGTCGATAGGCAGGCCCTCGACGAGCAATGCCTGATCGTAGAGGATGTGGCCATAGAGCTTGAGCCTGTCCTTGTCCCCTGCCTTCTCTGCAGCAACAAGCTTGCCGAAGACCGGGTGTGCAGCATTGAGCTCGAGCACGCGCTTGGCCTTGGGGGCAGTTCCTGCCTCAGGACCCTGGGCAATCACACGCTCCATCTCAAGGGACACGGGGCCTTCTGCAGAGACGCGGGCCGGTGCATCCTCAAGACCAGCGGCCACCGTGACATCCTCGACCTTGCCATCAAGTGCTTCCTTCATGGCAGAGAAGAGATCCTTGTTCTCGTCAGCCGTCTTCTTTGCGTCAGCCTTCTCATCCTCTGTCGCGAAGTCCACGTCCTTGCTCGAGACGTTCGTGAACGTGAGGTCGCGGGCATCGGTGCCCTTGTGCTCGGAGTCCCCTGCCACAGCATCCACATGGTAGGTGCGCATGACCTGGAACATGAACTCGTCGACATCCTGCGTGCAGAGAAGGACATCGAAGCCATGGTTGAGTGCAGAGCTCACGACCGGCATCTTCTGGATGCGGTCACGGGACTCGCCTGCGGCGTAGTAGATTCTGTCCTGGCCTTCAGGCATTGCATCGACGTATTCCTTGAGCGTGACGTACTTGTTCTGCTTCACCGACCAGAAGAGCAGGAGGTCTGCAAGCTCATCTGCCTTGGAGCCGTAGGAGTTGTAGATGCCGAACTTGAGGCCACGGCCGAAGTTCTCGAAGAACTTCTCATAGGCTTCGCGGTCGTTGTCGCGCATATCCTGGAGCTCGGACGTGATCTTCTTCTCGACACGACGTGCGATGGCACGGAGCTGTGCGTTCTGCTGGAGCGTCTCACGGGAGATGTTGAGCTTCACATCAGGCGAGTCGACGACACCACGGACGAAGTTGTAGTAGTCCGGAAGCAGGTCTGCGCACTTGTCCTGGATGAGGACATTCGAGCTATAGAGGGCAAGGCCCTTCTGGTAGTCCTTGCTGTAGAGATCGAACGGTGCCTCAGACGGGATGAAGAGCAGCGCGTCATAGGAGATCGTGCCCTCAGCGTGGAAGCTGATCGTGCGGGCCGGCTTTGCCCAGTCATGGAAGGTCGACGTATAGAACTCGTCGTAGTCCTTCTGCTCGACCTCGCCCTTGCGCTTCTTCCAGATCGGCGTCATGGAGTTCAGCGTATCGAGCTCCTGGTACTCTTCGTACTCGGGCTTGTAGTCGTCGCCTGCATCTTCCGGCTTCGGCTTCTGGCGGCTCTTTGTCACCATCATCTGGATCGGGTGGCGCACATAGTTCGAGTACTTCTCGACGAGCTCGCGCAGGCCCCACTCGGAGAGATACTTGTCCGTATCGTCTTCCTCGGTGGAATCCCGCAGATATACGATCACATCGGTGCCGTGGTCGTCAGCGCTCGAGCGCTCACCTTCCTTGGCCTCCTCTACCGTGTAGCCGGAGACGCCGTCAGATTCCCACGCATAGGCAGCATCCGCACCATATGCACGGCTCACGACGCGGACCTTCTTCGCGACCATGAAGGCAGAATAGAAGCCGACGCCGAACTGACCGATGATGTCCATATCGGAGCCCTGGTGCTCAGCGTTCTCCTCCTTGAACTGCTCGGAGCCAGAATGGGCGATTGTGCCGAGGTTCTTGTCGAGCTCTTCCTTGGTCATGCCGATACCGTTATCGGAGACCGTGATGGTGCGGGCATCCTTATCGAAGGAAAGACGGATGGCAAGGGAGCTCTGGTCCACCTTCACATCCGGATTCGTGAGGCTCTCGAAGCTCAGCTTGTCGATAGCATCCGATGCATTCGAGATGAGCTCGCGGAGGAAGATCTCCTTGTTCGTATAGATGGAATTGATCATGAGATCGAGAAGCTTCTTGCTCTCAGTCTTGAACTGTTTCATATGCATCCTCTCACATTGCCTTGCAGGACAGCTATGTCCTGCCCTCTCCATACTTTTATCGATGTACCCGCTGAAAATGCATCTATTCAAGATGAGGCATAAAATCTGATATTGAAGCGCTTAGGTTTTCGCTTTCTGGCTCCCCAAGACGACAATGCGGAGCGGCTTGCTTTCTGCACGACAGTTCTTCATTGCGTGTATGGTTGACACAGCAATCCTTCCGCCCTGCCGCTCCCGGCGAAAGACACGTTCGATAGAGGCCAGCGATGCGTACGATAGATGCATCGTCCAGAGATTGGATTGCGCATGGCCATGACTGTCGATAGCGACGAGGATCTCGAAAGAGAGTTCACGGAGGTGTGCCGCGAGATAGGTCTGTCCCCCTCCGAGACTTTTGCCATCTTTGCACGGGCGGTCATACGCGGACGCAGGATTCCCTTCATGCCTTCAGCTGAAGGCATGAAGGAGCATGCAGTGCATGAACCTGAGCTTTCCATCTCGGGCGGAATCGCCCGGGACATTGCTGACCTGCAGGCAGGGGATGTCATCTCTCGCGAGAAGTCTCGTACGATGCGCGCGGCACGAAGAAGAGATGCGTGAAGTCTTGGAACGTCCATCATGCCCGGCTCGATTGCGAAGCTCAATCCTGCTGGTGTCCGCTGACGCTTCTGAGATATGGACCATGCATTCGCTCCCGAAGAGCCTGAGGAGATGCTGGGACGGCTCAATCTCGTCGAGAGCTCACCTCCTCTCCATCTCTTGCATGGAGAGAGGCATTTCACAAGAAAGAGCGCTGCCTCAAGAGGAATAATTCCTGTAGAACACAACTCAGTTCCAGGAGAGGAGCTGCACATATGAAGAGCGTCCTTATCAAAGACACGACCCGCGAAGAGCGGATAGAGATCATCCGCAAGGGTCTGTCATTCTGTGCCGATGGCAGCTGCGAGAACTGCAGCGGCTGCTCCATGGGTGTGGCATCGATCGACACGATGTATCAGCCCTACATTGACGGCAAGCTCGAACTTGCCGAGGTCAACATGCTGCATGCTGCAAAGCGCTACACGCTGGGCGGCGGCTACAACGTGGATTCGGACAGGAAGTAGGTTCCATACACACAGACATGACGCAGGGCGTCCGGCATCTGCCGGGCGCTCTGCTGCGTTTCCTGCTCTGTCTTTCTGCTCTTACAGCCTGACGGGCGTATTCACGAGCCTGCCTTCTGCATCATGGCCGACAGAAATCGCAAAGTCGAAGCGGTCCACATCGACGCAGTATGCGAAGTCCTTGACAGGGAACTCTGGACGCTTGGGATCGAAGAACTTGGCACCGCAGGTGGTGTCGAAGCCTATCGCTTCCCTCTGGCAGGCAAGGTGTGCCACCTTGGGGTCTTCCCCTTCGAGGAGCGCCTTGATGTAGCGGGCACAGAGCACATCCTCATCAGCCCTTGCCACGCCGGCATTGCCCATTGCGACGATGGAGACTGTCTCAGGGTTCTTCTGCTTGATATAGCGTGCCGTCGCCGCTGCATTCGCAAGCGAGGAGCAGACGACCTCGGTAGCACCTGTGGCATTCACGATGCCCTGTGTGCCAGCAGAGGTCGTGTGGATGCAGGTCTTGCCTGTAAGGTCCACGCCCGCTACCTGGACGGGCGAGTTGCCATACTCGAAGCCTTCGACCTGCGCTCCCCCGCGCTCGCCGAAGCTCACATACTCCGGATGCTCGCGCTTGAGCGCCAGGGCATCCTCGACAGAGCCGATCGGATAGATCTTCTCTGCGCCCTGGTTGAAGAGATAGGGCTCGAGCGTAAAGGCACGGAACACATCGATCACGACAGTGAGGCCTTCTGCCTTCTTAGCACCCTCGACGAGTTCCAGAATCTGTACCTTCATGTTCTGCCCCTTCCTCTGAGTCGTTCCGTGCCTACCCTACGACTCTGAATCGGTGCCGTCGATGAAATTGATGGACTTCACCTGAGGCACATGGATCTCTATGAGGTTCTTGATCTGCTGCCTCTCGCCTGTCGTGAGTGCACGGTCTGCTTCCACTGTGGCTACGACCTGCTGGGACGGCGTATCGCCTCCGGAGACAAACTCGGTGCCGACGTGGTACTCAGTGACGGCAGGGCACGCGGCCTGAAGCTCCTGCGCCGTGAGCTGCGTCTCATAGGTATCCATAGAGCTCACGGTAGCAGCATCGTTGGTAGCTGCAGCCTGCCTCACCATGTCTGCTGTCATGAATATGCACGGCACGGCGAAGAGCGCCGTAGCGATGATGAGGGTACGGCGAATGCGCTTGGCAGAGCGCTCGGAATCGGCACGTGCCGCGGCAGCCGGACAGAGCGGGATGCGCAGGGCCAGAAGAACAATCTCTGCCGCAAAGGCGATGAAGACGACATTGAGCGCGAACTCATAGAAGGCACTCAATGCCTGGACGATGTTTCTGATGGAGAGGTAGTAGCCGACAGCGCAGAGCGGCGGCATCAGGGCTGTTGCGACCGCAACGCCTGCAATGAGTGTCGTCGGCTCCTGGTTGCGGGAGTTTCCCAGGCCTCCCGCAAAGCCGCCGGCAAGGGCGATGAGCACATCCCAGACGGTGGGCGTCGAGTTCGTGAGGAGCTCGTTCGTCTCATAGGAAAGAGGCGTCAGCACGAAGTAGAGGGTCGAGGTCGCAAGGCAGAAGGCAACCTGTATGGCAAGACCCAGGAGTGCGTCTCCGAGCGTGTGCCGGTCGAGCGTTGCCACCGAATAGGAGATGGCCAAAACCGAGCCCATGAGCGGGCAGATCAGCATGGCACCGACAATGGCTTCGGTCGAGTTCGTGTTGAGGCCGATCGAGGCGATGAGCATTGCAACGATGAGGATGCAGAGATGGGGACCATCAAGACGCGAGCCATTCACGAAGCGGCGGCGGATCTCCTCAAAGGAAGCCCTGCCTTCACGCACGTTGAAGAGGCTTGCAAGATGCCGCCTGAGCCTTCCGGTCGTGCTCTTCTCTGCATGCGTTCTTTCCACTGCCCTCACCTCTCGCTTTCGCCGGCTATATACCCGCTGAAAGGAGACAGAAACTCTCTTCTCTCCTTCTCTCGGGATGTGGCCACTTGAAAGCCGGAATTCGGCATATCTAGCGCGCAGGAATCCGTAAAGGTTCTACGTACAGACGTTCTTATGCGTGCAAGCGTGTAGAATGGATTTCGTATAGGAAAATTCGGGTCTGTGCAGGAGGTGCAGCGGATGACAAGGAGACGTTCCAGAGAGGAATGGGACAATATCTTGGACGGTCTTCTGGAAGACATGCGCAGGCAGCTCCGCGGCGAGGCATCCTTTGCCCAGACCGCTGAAGATGAGCCTCTCATCATGCGTGGCTCCGACTTCCTGAATAAGAAGGCAGCAGCTGACGCCTCAAAGCCTGCCGAACCTGCAGCAGTAACGAAGAGCTCCGCTGTTCCCTCAAACCCCATAGACCCCACCCGCAGACGCAGAAGCCAGCTCATCGAAGCATCGAAGAAGGCGGACCTCACCGATTCCGGCACGTTCGAGCGCTTCTTCCCCGAAGCGGCACGCTTCGTGAATGCAGATGAGGAAGCATCAGACGAAGCCATCCCTTCAAGGGAGAACCTAAAGCCTGCCCAGAGGACCGCTCCAGCCCACACATCGCCGAGCACGGCATATGACACGGGGGCAATCGACTTCGCGTCTGACGGATTTGCAGACGATACCGATACGTTCGGCTATGGCGCAGAAGCTGACGACTTCGATGACAATCTCGAGAGCCCGGACTGGTTCAGCGCAGAGACGATGGCATCAGGGTCGGCCAATAGCGGCTACAGCAGCTATGGAGCAACGTATCGCAGCAGCTACTATGACAGCTATGGCGGATACAAGCCACAGGAAAGGCGCCCCGCACCGCTCACAGAGACGCTCAGGGATCTCCGTGCCCTCGAGAAGAAGGCAGGCAGGAACCAGGACAGCCCTGAGGTCTTCGAGAAGCAGATCATGCTTGCGAAGGACTATACGGAGGAGCGCGCCTTCCCTGACCATAGCTGGCGGCAGATCTACCGTCCGACCTATAGCTCCCTCAACAATACAGAGCTCCGTGACTACTTCCGCTGGAGGACCCTCTGGCGTGAGGGCATGAGGGAGGCAGCCCCCGGCTGCTGCGCCCTTCTCTATGCCTATGAGCTCATCGTCGGTGCCACGGATATGGGACCGGAAGAGATCCTCTCTGAGCTTGACCAGCTCCTGAAGCTCTTCAGCGACAAAGAGATCTGGAACATGACAAGAGACGCGCTGAGGTCTCTGAGGCATGACTATGCAATATTCTCTGGCATCGACCCCAAGTCCTACTTCTCGGATGATGCGCTTGCCTTCTTCAGCCATGTGGCCACCCTCCGCAGGGCACAGAATGCGGTCTATGAGAAGGAGGGGCGAGAGGCTCCCAACCTGGAATATGGCATAGAGCCGCCCTCTGACGCAGAGCTCCTCGAGGCCTTTGCCGGCATCTCGACCTTCGACCCCACCCGCTCCCCGTTCTTCCGCAAGAACCAGGAACGTGCAGCAGCCGTGACAAGAAGACTCTTCGATGCGTATGTGCTCCACTGCGCAAAGAGGAGGAAGCAGAACCTCATCGATGGCACGGTAGGCATCCCCTACCGCTCGATCGTGCTCCCCTTCTACCACGCACCCATAAGGCAGGATCTTGGTGCCGAGGGAAGGCGCTTCGATGCAGCACCCGGAACCTATCTTGTCTATGAGCGGGGCACCTGGGTCGTGCATGAGCCATGCAGCTACCCGGACAAGAGCCGCGAGCTTGCCCGCATCTTCCGCGAGCTTGACCGAGAGATGCGCCTTGCCTGGGACTTTGGCCATGCCCTGAAGCCGCAGAACCTCCCGAAGTACATGCTGCGCATGATCGATGATGCGATAGCAGCCCAGAAGGAAGAAGAGGAGGCAGCTGCCAAGGCAAAGGAAGCGGCAGAGAAGAGGCGCTTCAAGGTCGACCTCTCGAAGCTCTCCTCCATCAGGAGCGCTGCGCACGTAACGCAGGAAGCGCTCCTCGTCGACGAAGAGCGCGAAGGCTATGTCGCAGTCCCCGTCACGGCGCCTGCTGTCGCACCGGTGCCTGCAGAGGCTCCCGCTCCTGCTGCTCCGACAGCTGCACCAGCCCCTGCCCCAGCTCCCGCTGCAGAAACGCCAACTGTACTGCAGGAAGGCACAAAGGGTGCTGCACCTGCCAGGCAGGCAGAAGCAGCGCATCCCTTCGGGCTCACGGATACCGAGTACGACCTTGCCCTGGCACTGCTGGATGGCAGGGACTACACAGCTATCGTGTCCGCTACGCCCGCTACCTTGGACATGCTCATCGACAGCATGAACGAGAAGCTCTTCGACCTCGAGGGCGATGTATGCTTCGAGTTCTCAGATGACGGACCCGTACCGATAGAAGACTACGCAGAAGATCTCAGAAAGGCTCTTGTGCATGAGTGACCAGAACCAGACAGCCCCGCGCGTGCCGAAGCGCATTGCCGCTGTCATCATCAATTCCCTCAAAGGCGGCGTCGTCCCGCGTGTCGGCCTCCCCTATATCACGGTCGGCCGCGAACGTGAGATTGCCGCATTGCTCCATGACCTGGAGCTCGTGAAGGAGGGAGGCGCCTCCTTCCGTTTCCTCGTGGGCCGCTATGGCTCGGGCAAGAGCTTCCTCTTGCAGACCATCAGGAACCATGCAATGGGCAACAACTTCGTCGTCTGCGATGCCGACCTCTCCCCTGAGCGCCGCTTCCAGGGAACGGGCGGTCAGGGCCTTGCTACCTATAGAGAGCTCATCCGCAACCTCTCGACGAAGACAAGGCCTGATGGCGGAGCGCTGAACCTCGTGCTCGACCGCTGGGTCTCGAACATCCAGACACAGGTCACGATGGAAGACGGGCTGGCGCCAGATGCTCCTGGCTTCGAGGCTGCCATGGAGAAGCGGATCATGGCGGTCATGGGCCAGATCCAGGAGCTCGTGCATGGCTATGACTTTGCACGCCTTCTCACCATGTATTGGCATGCAAGCATCGAGGGCGACGACGAGAAGAAGGCCCTCGTCACGAAGTGGTTCCGTGGCGAGTACCGCACGAAGACGGAGGCACGCCAGGAGCTCGGCGTCAACATCGTTATCGGCGACGATGACTGGTATGACTACCTCAAGGTCTTTGCCACGTTCTTGAAGGCTGCAGGATATGAGGGCCTCATCATCCTGATTGATGAGCTCGTGAACCTCTACAAGATTCCGAATGCCGTGAGCCGCCAGTACAACTACGAGAAGATCCTCACGATGTACAACGACACGCTCCAGGGCAAGGCCCATTATCTCGGCATCATCATGGGCGGCACACCCCAGACGATCGAGGACAGGAGGCGCGGCCTCTACTCCTACGAGGCATTGCGTTCGAGGCTCACACAGGGACGCTTCGCGCAGGGCGGCCTCTCGGACATGCTGGCCCCGGTCATCCATCTCGAGCCGCTCACCCACGAGGAGCTCCTTGTGCTCGTGGAGAAGCTCGCGGACATCCACGCAGGCCTCTTCGGCTATACGAGGACCATCACACAGGAGAGCCTCGTGCAGTTCCTTGCTGCCGAGTTCGAGCGCGTCGGTGCAGACACCCATCTGACGCCGCGCGAGGTCATCCGCGACTTCATCGAGCTCCTGGATATCCTCTGCCAGAACCCCGGCATGAAGGCAGACGACCTCATCCAGGGCGACTTCCTGAAGGCCCCGGTGGATGCTCCTGTCGGGGCTGCCGCAAAGAAGAAGCACGCTGCCTCTTCTGCAGCACCTGCAGAAGAGCATGACCGCTTCTCGGAATTCGAGATCTAGTCCATGGATGTCTTCTCGCGCTATGCACCCTTCATCCAGGACTACATCTATAGCTCGAACTGGCAGAACCTGAGAGCTGTGCAGGTAGCCGCTGCCAAGGCCATCTTCGACACCGACGAGAATGTGCTCTTGACCGCTTCTACCGCCTCCGGCAAGACCGAGGCAGCCTTCTTCCCGATACTCACGGAGTTCTGGGAAGACCCTCCTGCCTCTGTCGGCTGCATCTACATAGGGCCCTTGAAGGCCTTGATCAACGACCAGTTCCTGCGTCTTGACCCCTTATGTGCTGAAGGCGGCATCCCCGTCTGGCACTGGCACGGCGATGTCTCGCAGTCCCACAAGCAGAAGATGCTGAAGCACCCCTCAGGCATCCTCCAGATCACGCCGGAGTCCTTGGAGGCCATGCTCCTGCATAGGCACTCTGCCATCCCCCATATCTTCGGAGACCTCCGCTATGTGGTGATCGATGAGGTGCACTCGCTTCTCAGGGGCGACCGAGGAGACCAGACGCTCTGCTGCATCGAGCGCATAAGCCGCCTCGCCCATGTGAACCCCAGAAGGATTGGCCTTTCTGCGACGATAGGCGACCCTATCGCGACGGGAAGGTATCTGTCCATGGGGACAGGCAGGGACTGCGTGATCCCGAAGTTCGAAGGCCCCAAGGAGCGTTGGCGCCTTTCCATGGAGCACTTCTACATCTCAGGTCCGCAGGCACCAGAGCGTGGCGAAGACGGCCTCGGCGGTGTCACGAAAGACGAGGATGAGCCTGCCTACGAGATGCCTCAGATCGTGGCAGCGCCTGAGCACATCCCTGCCAAGGAAGACCTGCCGGAAGACGCAGCGCCCGAGCCAGAGCTTCCGGATGCAGAGGCACCCTCAGACAAGGCGCCAGTCTTTGCAGACCCAGGCATCGGCTACATCTTCGAGCACACGAGGAACAGGAAGTGCCTGGTCTTCTGCAACTCGCGCGAGGAGTGCGAGGCCGTGACGACGACGCTTCGCCAGTACTGCGAGGCAGCAGGAGAGCCCGACCGCTTCCTCATCCATCATGGCAACCTCTCAAGCTCATTCAGGGAGTCCGCCGAAGACCTCATGCGTGACGAGGAGACAAAGCTCACGACCTGCACGACTGCAACCTTGGAGCTAGGCATCGATATCGGCCGCCTCGAGCGCGCCTTCCAGATCGATGCACCGTTCACGGTTTCGAGCTTCCTGCAGCGCATGGGCAGGACAGGCAGGCGAGGCGAGCCTTCCGAGATGTGGTTCGTCATGCGCGAGGAGCAGCCAGAAGCCAGAGCCTTGATGCCTGAAACCATCCCCTGGAAGCTCCTTCAGGGCATAGCCTTGGTGCAGCTCTATCTCGAGGAGCGCTGGGTCGAGCCGCCGAGACTTGATGGCCTCCCCTATAGCCTTCTCTATCACCAGACCATGGCGGTGCTCGCAAGCTCGGGCGAGATGGCGCCGCAGGAGCTGGCACGCGAGGTGCTGACCCTGACGCCGTTCCATAGGGTGTCTCTCGAGGACTACCAGGTGCTCCTCAGGCATCTTCTGGATATCGACCAGATAGAGCGCACCGAGGGCGGCGGCCTCATCGTCGGCCTTGCCGGCGAACGGCAGATCAATGACTTCCGCTTCTATGCGGTCTTTGCCACGGATGAGGAGTTCACGGTCAGAAGCGAGTCTCAGGAGCTTGGCACGATCGTGCAGCCGCCTCCTGTCGGCGAGCGCATCGCCATTGCCGGTGCTGTCTGGGTCATCGAGGAGATCGACTACAAGCGCCACCTGATCGAGTGCACGAAGGTCAAGGGCAAGGTCCCTGCCTATTTCGGCATGGTTGCAGGAGACATCAATACGCATATCCTGGAGCGCATGAGAGGCGTCCTTCTGGAGGATACGATCTACCCCTATCTCCAGACGAATGCACGTGCCCGCATCCAGCAGGCCCGCCATGTCGCAGCAAATGCCCATGTGTGCGACGAGCCCTTGATCAACCTCGGCGGCCGCACGTGGGTGCTCTTCCCCTGGCTTGGCACCTATGCCTTCCTCGCGCTTGAGCGGTTCTTGAAGATCAAGTGCGCGGGCCAGCTCGGCCTCAAGGGCCTCGACTCCTCACGTCCCTACTTCATGCAGTTTGTCATGAAATCCTCCCGCGAAGAGTTCTACCAGGTGCTTGCAGAGGAAGCTTCGAAGCCTCTTGATCCCATGGAGCTCCTCTATCCTGGCGAGGTCCCCTACTTCGACAAGTACGACGAGTTCGTGCCTGAAGAGCTCATACGGAAAGGCTTTGCAGAAGGCGTCCTCGATGTAGAAGGCATGCTCGAGCGGGTACGTTCATGGGGAGCAAGATACGCGAAGCTGCCGCATCAAGACCGGCACACGCTATCATAGGAATGGACAGAAGTTAGCTGAAGGTTCTAGTGGAGGCCAGCATGCAGGACGCAGGTACAGACAAGCGCATATCAGGCGGCAGCTGCCCTGTCAAAGGCTGTGCCTACCGCGAGCACCTGAGCACCTGCATGGACAAGATCCGTCTCTTCGCTGGCCTTCCCGCCCCTGCCAAGGAAGAGCTTGCCGAGCGGGCAACGCATGAGGAGTGGCCGAAAGGTACCATCCTCGTGCATGAGGGAGACCCGATCGAGTCGGTCCTCATTGTCCGCAAGGGACGCATCAAGACATTCAGGAGCGACGCCGAGGGCGAAGAGACCGTCTTGGATGTGCTGCATGACGGACAGGCGATATGGCATGGGATGTTCCTGGAAGATCATATCTATCACTACTCGGTAGGATGCCTCACGAAGGTGGAGCTCTGCCGCATCCAGAGGGCGGACTTCGAAGCCCTTCTGGCAGCACATCCTGATGTAGCCATGAGCCTGATACAGATGCTTGGAACCGAGCTCGACGATGCAGAAGAGAAGATCATGATGCTCGGCATCAGGGATCCGAGACGCCGCTTGGCAGAGTATCTTCTGCATCGTGACGAGCGCTGCATCAACAGGGAAATCAACCTCAAGCTCGAGGATATTGCAGCCTCGGTGGGCTTGCGTCCTGAAACCGTATCTCGCATCCTCTCTGCCTTCGAGCGCGAGGAGCTTGTGAAGCGCCTGGGCAGAGGACGTCTCAAGGTCATTGACAGGCCAGGCCTCGAGACGATCGGGCTTGAGCAAGGATAACAACTGAGCGGATGCATACCAATAACATAAGAGACAGCTACAGCGGCCAAGATATGCCACTGCAGCTGTTTCCTTCATGAGGAGAGACATTCCCTCAGAGCGTCTCCCCTCTTTACTCGCTCTATCTCAGGCGCGATCTTGCCATGCTTCTCAAGGTATGCCTGCGTCCACGAATGGCCTCCGAGTAGGCGATGATGTTCTCCGGCACGGCAATGCCGGTATAGCCCGAATCCCCGATGTGGTGGATATCGACGCCTGCCATCTTGCTCATGAGCGCGATGCTCCTGATGGTCTGCACATCGGCGCCTTCCTGGCTTGTCCCTATGGAGGAAAGGGCAAGCCTGCCTCGTGCATGCGCCTCCTGCACAAGCTCCGCCAAGACCTCCTCCGTCATGCCCGGTACCGTGCCAGGTGCAGGCATGAGGATGATGTCAGCACCGGCATCTGCGAAGGCGCGCACCTCATCCGGCGTGAGCACTCCCCTGCCGCTTTCTGCAAGAACACCCGATGCGTGCATCTTTCCTGCGACGAGGATCACATCCTCGCCCACGGCAGCCTTGAGCTCCTTGAGCGCAGCGCAGATGTCCTCGTTCGAGACGCCTATGCCGGGGTTTCCTGTCACGACGATGAGGTCCACGCCCATGTCGCGTGCACGCCTGGCATTCTCTGCCGTCGCCCGTCTGCCTTCTGTCATATGCCAGATGTTGTCTGTTCCGCCGGCCCCTCCTGCAGCAGGCTCCAGATTGATGCCAATGAGCCTGCCTGTGAGCTTCTTCACGAGATGGATGGTGTCTTCCGGTACATGCTCGGGAAGCCCCTCGATTGCTGGATGCAGCACATCGAAGAGGTTGAGCAGCACGATGTCTGCTCCCAGGGCGCTTGCAAGCTCTGCATTAGAGATGTCACCTAAGAGAGGTGTCACAGCTCCAATAGTTTCTGCAGCCATTACTCTGCCTTCACAGCCTGCAAGAGATTGGAGCTTCTCTCCCTTCGTGAATCCTGCGACTTCTGAAGCGCTGCAGTCGATAAGCCTTCGCGTCATTTAAGTAGCCTTTCCATTTCATTCTCAAGCTGCTGGACCTGCATGCCTGCAATGACCTGCACAGCCTGTGGACTTGGCCTCATGACTCCGATGACGCCATCACCCTTTATCTTCTCTTCGGCTACCTTCGAAGGATCCTTGACCTCGATACGGAGACGTGTGATGCAGTTTTCGCAGCTTGCCACATTTTCCTTGCCGCCAAGCCCCTCGAGAATACGAGCTGCTATTGCGGCAAAATTCTCATCGGAGGAAGAAGTATTTGCCTGTGCAGATGCATTGTTCTGCGCTACCACAACTGGCGAATCATCATCTTCGCGGCCAGGTGTCTTGAGATTGAACTTCTTGATAGCAAACGCAAATACAAGATAGAACAGGACCGCTGTCGGGATGCCGATGAGGATGATCATCCAGGTATTCTTAGCACATGGCGTGAATGAGCTCAAGAACAGATCGATTGCGCCAGCAGAGAACGAGAAGCCTGCACGAACGGGTAGCGAGACCGTAATTATTGTCACGATGCCGTATAGGATTGCGTACACGAGATAAAGGCCAGGAGCCGCAAACAGGAAAGCGAATTCGAACGGCTCCGTCACGCCAGTCAGGAAAGCGCAGAGGCCAGCGGACACCAGAAGACCTTTCACAAGATTCTTGCGCTCAGGCTTTGCCTGGCGATACATGGCATACGCCGCTGCAGGGATGCCGAACATCATGCACGGGAAGAAGCCTGTCATATACATGCCTGTCCCGTATGCAGTCTGTGTACCAGACCAGAAATTGGTCAGATCATTGATGCCTGCCACATCGAACCAGAAGACAGAGTTGATGGCATGGTGCAGTCCGAATGGAAGCAGAAGCTTGTTGAGGAATGCATAGATGCCTGCTCCAACCGCACCCAGGCTCACAATGCTTGTGCCAATGAAGACCAGTCCGTTGTAGAGCAGAGGCCAGACAATTGCCAGAATGGCAGAAACCACGAGCGAGACAAGTGCCGTCACGATGGCAACGGCACGACGGCCAGAGAAGAATGCGAGATAATCCGGAAGCCTTAGATTCTTGAATCGGTTGAAGCACATGGCACCAATAATGCCTGCCAAGATACCGATAAACTGCGTCTCGATATGAGAGAAGGCCGGATCGACTGCATCAACTTCAATGCCCAGAAGCGCTGCAATGGTCTTCGGAGCCAGGAGTGTAGTAATAACAAGCCACGCAACAAGTCCTGCCAGCGCAGATGCACCATCGCGCTCGTTCGCCATGCCCACTGCTACGCCAATAGCGAAGAGGATGGCCATGTTGTTGATCAGGGCGCCGCCAGCGTCAATCAGGAACGTGCCAAGCGTCACCATCCACGGCGCTGTTGTATAGACTCCTGTAGCACCCATAGCGCTCGGCGCAAGCAGATAGCCAATACCCATGAGAATTCCTGCAATTGGCAGGCATGCCACTGGCAACATCAGTGATTTACCTAGTCGCTGCAATGTCTTGAGCATATATTCCTCCAAAGACGTGCATGAATATGGCTGCAGCTGCAAGCTGCAGTCTTGTAATAGGTCACTAACAGTCTCTATTACATTGCATCTCCGTGAACGGTTTGATAAACCT